>NZ_JAGYGS010000046.1:0-23683 GCF_018991185.1 Lactiplantibacillus sp. 7.2.4 | reverse complement strand
GTTAGACGATGTTACGATGTCGGAGGCGCAGAGTGTGCTGCAATCCATTCTTAAGAATGAATTGCCAACATCATAAGTATTAAGTGAAAGATGAACTTTGAAGAGATGGTGAATTGAAAATTAATAAGTTAAAACGACTAGGCCAGTGTATTTTAGGACGCTTTTGACCGTTCAATCAGGAATGACAAATAGGAGGTAGACAATTGAATAAGCACAAGTTAAAGGCACTCATCTTAACGGTGGGCGCCATTTTTATGGCCTTTTTAATGGTCAATGTTACCAGTCAGGCTGCTCGCATGGACATGGTCGATGTGTCGAATAACAACGGCTACATGAGCACCGCTGAGTACACATCCATGCGTAACGAGTTCGGTGTTAAGGCCCTCACCGTTAAGATTAGTGAAGGCACAACCTTCAAAGATGGCTATGCTGCTAGCAATATCGCTAATGGTCAAGCGGCTGGCTTATACGTCAACGGCTATCATTTTGCCCATTATAAGACTAGGGCTCAAGCGATTGCCGAAGCAGACTTTGCTGGTCAGGCAGCCAAAGCAGCAGGGCTACCAGTGGGTGCAGTACTGGCAACGGGCGTAGAATCGGCTGAAGAACAAGGAATCTTATCCCAAGCGACCAATGACCGCAACAATGCCGCCTTCATGCGAGAGATTCAGAAGTTTGGTTATCGGGCCGACATTTATACGTCTGGATCATGGGCTAACAACAAGATGACCATCAAGGGCAAAACAGGTTGGGTTGCTGGTTACCCCTATGTCATGTCTGGTCAGAAATGGTATACGAATAATAATGCCTGGCAATGGTCCGGGTCAGCTCGTTTTCGGATTAGTTACGGTGGCTTTGACGTCAGTCAGCTTTATACTGATTACTACACAGCTGGTCAAAAATCAACGGTCAAACCGACCGATAAGGATGCGGTTAAGGCCAACAACCAGGAAGCCAACAAAAACACTTCTAAGCCGTCTACGTCAGCCAAGTGGGTCAAGGAGTCAAAAATCTACACGCTCAAGACTGCGGTTAAGCTACGCATTGGCGCCTCGACTTCATCAAGTGTTATCACTACCTTACCAGCAGGCACTACGGTAAAAACTGATCAAGCTATTATTCAAGGTGGTTATCGTTGGGCTCGTCAGCCACGATTTAATGGTTATGGTTATCTAGCAACAGGCCCAGCAAGCAATACGCTGGAATACGTAAATAGTGGTGCCACTCACATGTACTACACAGTCAAGTTTGGCGACAGCTGGTGGTCAATCGCTCAGCGAAACGGCCTAAGTATGACTACATTAGCTAGTCAGAACGGCAAGACGATTTACACCACTATCTATCCTGGCCAGCGATTGGTGGTGCGGTAATTGCATACACTATTAGGATTAGGCTGGGATGAATGGGGATCGATTGCTGCCATTGTCACTAGTATTTGTGTATTAGCTAATTGGATTCTCAATAAGACGGTCCGTATCCCGCTTAACGATTTAGGCAAGCGGCTTAGCCGTTTTACTGATGAAAGTTTAAAAGTACGACAGCAAAACGCCGACACAATGAACGCGATTGAAAATCGGGTTATTAAGGTAGAAGGCCGGTTAGATGGTCATGATATTGAATTTAAACATCTATATGAAAAGGAAGCCAGAGTAAATGAAAAAAATTAGTTTTAAGAATGCCGATGGAAGCTTAAATGGTAAGTTGATTGCTGGGATTATTTCGTTACTGATCGTTTTGATTCAACAAATCTTTGCCATGTTTGGCATTAAGTTTACTGGTGACTGGTCAGCCATTGTCGCTGTTATCAACACCGTATTAACGATCCTTGGTATGCTGGGCGTTATTACTGACGTTCAAACAGTGACGGCACCAACGACTGATAACGATGAGGAAAGTCAGATTGAAGCGACCGCTAATCAGGCCGCTGACGAATTACAGGCACCCACGTCTACAGTCGCTGTAGTGAATAGTTCTGCATCATCTGACACTGAAACGGCGTCAGAATCCGCCTCACAAGCGGCAAAATAGTGCTATAATATAATTATTTCACAAGCAAAAAATCACCCACGCTTTGGCGTGGGAAATTTTTTGTTTATTGTGGATTCAATCTTGATAATTTTTGAGAGGGGATAACGGCTATTGACTGTCAAACGGGATATTGTAGCAGACAACTTAAAAGCAATATTAATAATACTGGTCGTCTTAGGTCATGTTATGGGCTTTATGCGAGTAAGTAAATTAACGTATTTGATTAACTGTATTTATTCATTCCACATGCCAGCATTTGTTTTTATAAACGGATACTTATTGAGTAGTTTAAAGTTTAAAAAAATGAAAACTATAATTTTTCAATTTGCTATTCTACAAATAATATATATAGTCTTCTTCTATGAAATTGGGTATTATCATTCTATAAATATGGTAAGCTTATTAACTCCGGCATTTCATCTTTGGTATTTATTTGCTTATGTTGCGTGGGAACTAATCATTGGGTTATTAAACCAGCTTCGACGACGAAATGGTTTTGCGTTTATAATAGGTATATTTTTGTTTATGTTCCTAGCTTTTTACATTAGGTATATTAGCACTACAGTTAACAGTCAATTTTTAACGTATACTAGAATTTTTGTGTTTTTACCATTTTTCTTGTTAGGGTACTATTGTAAAGATTTTTTTAAAAAACAGTTTATTAATAAATATATTGCATCAATTGTTATGGTTGCACTTATGTGCAGTGTTATCGTGTTAACTTATGCAATGAGAATTAAGATGACAGAAATATTCTGGGGGTTTCCGCACATGCATGACCTGAATATGAATTTTCCGACTTTTACCTTCTTGCAAATTTATCAATATTTTGTTGCACTTATGATGGTTTTCTTATTAATGCAGGTTATTTCTAAGAAAACACATAAGTATACACAACTTACTAATGAGGTAACTTTTATATATTTATTTCATCCATTTTTTGCGGCATTATTGATCCAATTTAATTTCAATCAATACGCCTTAAAAATTAACCTTCTATTATCGGTGCTTTTCACAGCTCTAATTGTTGCAATTTTATTGTTTGGAAAAAAATCTTGTATCAAGATAATCAGTTCGCTAAGCTGATAGTGAAATCTTGACAGCTACTTATAGTCAGGTATAGCAATACACAAGCGGGTACCGAAGCGATGTTAGAATCCGCTTCACAAGCAAACAAAAAGTAGTATAATAAATTATTTAATTTGCTAATTTCCTGCGTTTAGACGTAGGAAATTTTTTACATAAAAACCGCCTGCTGTAAGGGCAGACGGCTAATACATAAGAAAAAGCATCTTAGCAAAAGAGGAAACCAGATTATTACTAGATTCCATTATTATCATGGGAATATATGAGAAATCGTGCAACTTTAATACTCACTACTGTGAAACTACATTACCGGCAATTAGCAAGTGGTATTCTAAAGCTGGCTATTCTCACACGTATTATACAGTCAAGTACGGTGATTCATGGTGGGTGATCGCTCAACGCAACGGTTTAAGCGTCTACACGTTGGCAGCGCAAAACGGTAAGAGTATCTATTCAACGATTTATCCGGGCACAAAATTGATTATCAAATAGATGAAATTCCTACAAAATAATAATTCTTAAGAAATAATGAACGAAGACGCTCACTCCTAACCGAGTGGGCGTTTTTTGAGGTGTTTACGTTTTTAAGCAAAAGGTGTATTATTGAATACATAACCTAGAAAGCTTGTGATATAAATGATTGAAAAAAATTTAGTTATACCAGAACAAAGCGCCCAGCAAAAATTGGTACAGTTAGTTAATCCTAAGTGGCAGGCCCTGTTATCTATGGCGGTTGAAAGAGGATATGATATGGCTTATACAACCCTGCATGGTGCTGACAGTGTAGCTACATGGATGCTGGAAGGTAGAGGGCCCGTTGCGGTTGAATCGCGAATTAAGCAAATTGCGGTTGAAATCTGTATATGTCGACTAATTGAAAGTGGAACACTTCCTTTTGACTATCACTACACATATAATGATGCGGGTAATCATAAATATCTTCTAGTGAGCAATGATTCTTTTCATCTTACGGTTAATCAATGCCATAATGGTAATAAACCAGCAAAAAAGGTGCAGTATCGTGCTAAGGAGAACACTAACTTTCAGACACGATTGGTGTTTGACAAGGATGATATGATTGAAGATGACCCAGTTAGTGAATATCTGGAATTGGATCATGGTTACAAATCAATTACGCCAAAGTTTGTCTGTTTAGGAATTCCCGATGTGGAAACAGATGGATGGCAAGCAAGAATTGATTTATCGCGAGGGCTGTCCGTTCTTTCAAATGATTCGTTTAATACGAAAGCTTCTGGTCCAGCTACAATTACTCCTGATGAATTTGCTAGCTATTTAAAAAGAGAAAGTAATGATTAGATATGGAACGATTAACGCAGTTGGTTCCGGCAAACTTGAAGTTTGCACGTGAGCTAAATGGAATGACCATAACTGAGTTGTCTGAAAAAACGGGTGTTAGCAAGCAGTCAATTAGTAATTGGGAGAACGGTAATCGATCTCCAGATTTCGGAACCATAAAAAGGTTAGCCAATATTTTGAATGTACCATATATTCTTTTGGTGTCAGCTGCTAGAGAAGGTGCATCTACTGAAAATCTTGCACTATTTAGAAGTCGGGTGGCAGTCCCTAAACGTTCTAAGATTGCTTTTGAACATGTTTTGGAAATTTATGGAGACTTAGTTACTAGACTGTCGAGTATAGTAAATTTACCTGAATTTCGTTTGAACAAGTTGTTGACTGATTATAAAAGTTTTAGAGTGATTGAAAACCATGAAATTGAAAAAAAGGCTTCAGAGATGAGAGACTTTTTTAATTTAAGCAATGGTCCTATACTAAATATGACAACTATTTTGGAACGTTCAGGAATTAATGTGATTTTTATTAATAGGCCAGGTCTGGGCATAAATGCGTTAACTAAACAGTATAAAGGGAAGTTTCTCGTTTTACTGAATATTGCGGATCAATCAGCTGTAAAAATACGATTTAGTTTAGCACATGAGCTTGGTCATATACTTTTACACAGTGAATATGATAGAAAACTGTATGCAAAAAAGGAGATTGGAAAACGGCTTGAAGTAGAAGCAAACATATTTGCCAGCTGTTTTTTAATGCCTGCTAGTGGTTTTTTGTTGGATGTAACAAGGGCTACTCTTGGAGAACTGGTCAGATTAAAGAAGCATTGGAAAGTTTCAGTGCAGTCAATGGCAGTCAGATTAACTCAATTAGGGATTATTGATTCAGGACATGAAGTACAGATATTTAAGGAAATTAGTAGAAAATATTCGCGAAAAGATGAGCCTTTTGATCGAGGTATAGGGAAGATTGAAATTGAGTATCCTAGTATGCTGAATGCGGCGATTAGATTCCTCAATGATGAACACAGAAGTAATGAAGTTTTATTCGAATTACGAAAAGATGGTCTTGAGTCTAAATTTCTACATGGCTTGTTTCCATATATAAGTTTTCCAGAACAAAATGTGGAACCACATATGCCAAAATTACGATTATTGAAGTAACTGTTTGGTGATACCTAGTATCAAATTGATTTTTAACTACAAAAGTTGTAATTTTAGATAAAACAAGAAAAATCCCGCACTAGCCTTAATTGGCTGGTGTGGGACTTTTTTTGTGTGTTTAAGATAATAAGTTGGTATATAATAGTGGAGAAAGCAAAACATCAAAAAAAAGGACCAATATTAAATTAATTTGTGCTCTTCCACGATTTGTAAATTAAAAATCTCTCTTTTTCAGAAATGGCTTATAAATGGCATTTATAGCGTGCTACCCTTGATGGTATAACTACCGTGCGGGTGATAAGTCGACGTCGGATAAATAAATAAAAGCAGGATAAATGTTGTGATATCAGCGTTTATCCTGCTTTTGCTTTACACTTGATTAGCAAAATTGGTTCATCTGAATGAAACCTACTCAAATCAGCATCCTTGACCAACAAAGATAACAGTTCCAATCGTATTACGACGAACACCGAACCATTTTGTGTTGTGCTATTTGTTATTCAATATTCATTTGGTTAAAACGTACCAGTTAAGCGGCCTACAGTTCGTCCGCACATGTTCGACTTGTTCCGTCAGCCCCTTCAGTCAAGAAGCCGTTCGAACGTCAGATGAACGCCTACCAACCTGGTACAATTGTTCATCGAATGTTTAGCAACTGGTACTTCAGGCAAACTTTAAATTAGTATTAGCGTCGGATTTAAATTCTCAAGAAAAAATCCAAAAAAGCTGCATAAAATTTCAGCAAAGTCTTGACAGTATTTGATGGAAAAGTTACTATTAAATAGTTGTTATTGGGTATTCGCCAAATTGGTAAGGCAGCGGACTCTGAATCCGTAATTTACTGGTTCGAGCCCAGTATACCCAATCGAATCAAACGGATAATCCCAGCTAGCGCCTTGCTTAGCTGGGATTTTTTTGCACCTATTTTCTGGTTCTCCGTCAAGTGAACGGTTAGTGTGACGAGTGAACATGGACTGCAGCAGTCCAACGATCACGCAAATCGGATTCGATTCCAAATTAGCCCAATAATCTATCTAATGAATAAGGAGTGGTTTCACTTCGCCCCCGTTAGCAGGCTCTCAAAGGCCGTTAGCGACATTCCAGGTGTGACCCGTTGACGAGCTAAGTTGTAGGGTGATTGCGTGCTAGTGGCGATTCCTGGCGCGGTTGAGAGGGCGTACTGGTAGCCGGCCTGCTTATCCGCTCTGATCGTCTGCTGGTTCGCCCGACCAGCTGGGTAACAAATGACCGCGGTCTTTTGATGCAGATGTTGGTCGAGCCACTTTTTGGAGCTAGTGAGCTCGCTCAGTTGGACTTGATAGGTGAGGTTATTGAGATCCAAATGGCGAACAGTGTGGCTTTGAAAATCAACGACGCCCGAAGCTTTCATGCGTTGGGCGTCCGCAAGCGTCAGGTGATTCTTCTTATTCGTGAAGCCGGTAATGAAGTTGATGGTCGCGTGTTGGTGCGTCTGCTTCAAAATCGGCCAAGCTGCCGTTAGATTGTCCTTATAACTATCATCGAGCGTGACCCACACGATTTTTTGTTGCGGGACCCGATGAGTTTTGAGTGCGTAAACGGCTTCGTCGGCGGTCAGCGTGCGGTACCCGTGACGCTTCAGATAAGTCATCTGGGTGCGAAATTCGCTTGCTGGGACGCGTAACTGGTTGCCGCTAGAAATGCTGTGATACATTAAAATCGGTAAGTGGACGACTTTGACAGAATGCCAATGCCGATACGGCTGGCTTGTAGAATGGCGCTGAGTGGCCTTCTGCGTGCGTTTAGTGGTGACTCTGGATGTCTGCCTGGATTGGCTGCTAGTGGTCTTGGTCGCGGTCGTAGCGGCTTGGCAGCCTGATAAAAGACCCAGCCCGAGTGCCAGACTGAGTAAAGCTTTGATTCCCCGAATAGTCATGTTGTTCCCCCCATAATGTAATGACCAGTTATCTTACTTCTCATTCTAATCGATATCCGACCGTCGCGCGATAATAATTGTACTATTGTTAAAATAACTTCCTTAATAATTAAGAAAGTGTTAGTCACATTAGTAATTTGTTAAGGCAATTAAGAAAGCTTAATTACCATGGCTTTCGTGCCAGACTTTCGTTAAGCTTAGAACTTAACTTAATTAATACGAGGGGGAGTCGCATAATGAAGAAAAAGGGGTTACTGGGTTTAATTGCACTGGTGGGGTTATTGGGCGTTGGACTAGGTGTTTTGAGTCCAGCCTTGACGAAGAATCGGGGCGATGAGTTCGCGATGGCGTTGGATAATGTCAATCCACTGGTCGCTGAAACGACCGTTTACGGGCTGACGAATCAGCCGATCGACCATCACTTGGGTCAGATGGGGGAGGATGTCTACACCTATCGTCTGCGGACTAGTGACGGTCAGGGCAAGCATCGTTGGTTAACGTATACCGCGGATCACCGCCTGAAACAACGCCACTATTTAAAAATCGACACCAAGGGCCAAAATGTGAATTCATGGGAAGCGGTCACGGTGAGTGCAGTCCCACAACGCGCACGACAAGCCTTAAAATTATGATTAGACCAGCGTCTGACTAGCATGTTGCTAGCGGGCGCTTTTTTTGAGGGACATCACAACCGGCCTTAAAGAATTCTTAATACCTTTTAAGTGCCAATTAGTGGTCAGTGCGTTACAATAGTTTGCGTGAGACTTGTAAAGATGGTTGACAAGATGACCGTTTTTCGTTAGATTAATATACTGCATTATTAATTTAATAATGAATGAAGGGGAGCGTGTAAATGCTTAAAATAGCAAAGGGTCGGATTTCTTATCCCGCGGTGATTGGCGCGATTTTATTTATGATCGTGCAAGTCATTGCGACCTTAAATCTACCTAGTTTGACATCTAATATTGTGAACAACGGGGTTGCCACTGGTGACATTGATTATATTTGGAAAATCGGATTTGAAATGATTGGATTTTCGTTATTGTCTGTCGTGGCGGCCTTTGGAAACGTCTTCTTGGCGGCGCGGTCTTCCCAACAGTTAGGGAAGAACTTGCGGTCAGATATATATAAGAAGGTCATCAACTTTTCTAATGATGAATTTGATAAAGTTGAGACGTCTTCGCTGATTACGCGGACGACCAATGACGTGGTTCAAATTCAAAACGTTGCCATGATGGCGTTGCGAATGATGATCATGGCGCCAATCATGCTGGTCGGGGCGAGCTTTTTGGCCTACACCAAGAGTCATGAATTGACTTGGATCTTCGTCGTGTCGATTCCAGTCCTGTTGATCTTTATTGGTTTAATCATGGCCTTTGCCATTCCGCTCTTCCGGGCGATGCAAACCAAGACCGACCGTATCAACTTGGTCTTTCGTGAAGGCTTGACCGGGGTTCGGGTTATTCGGGCTTTTCGTCAAGATAAATTCGAACAGAATCGCTTCGAAGATGCCAACCAAGATTACACGCAGAATGCCATTAAAGTTAATACGATCGTTGCCTTGGCTTATCCCGTCATGACTTTGATCATGAGTGGAACCAACGTCGCAATCGTCTGGTTTGGTGGTCAATTGATCAGCAGCCAAACCATGCAAGTCGGGAACATGATTGCCTTCATGACTTACGCGATGCAAGTACTGATGAGCTTCATGATGCTGGCGATGGTGTTCGCCTTCATTCCACGGGCGGCCGCCTCAGCTTCCCGGATTCAAGAAGTCTTAAATATTGAACCGAAAATTACTGATCCTGACAAGGCGACGACCTTGCCTGCAACGACGGAACATACGCTGGAATTCGACCATGTCGACTACCGGTATCAAAGTGCAGAACAGTTGGCACTAGCTGATATCGACTTCAAGGCCCATTCTGGTCAAACTGTGGCGATTATTGGGGGAACTGGGTCTGGGAAAACGACCTTAGTCAACCTGATTCCACGGTTCTATGATATCGAAAGTGGATCGATCAAGCTGGATGGGACGGATGTCCGTCAATTGAAACTAGCTGATTTACACCAAGCGGTCTCATTCGTGCCACAAACGGCGACATTGTTCACTGGGACGATTCGAGAAAACATGCAGTTTGGGAACGAACATGCCACTGATGATGAAATCTGGCATGCACTTGAAATTGCCCGTTCGACCGATTTCGTCAAAGAAGAAGGCGGCTTAGATGCCCACGTTGAACAGGGCGGGGGTAACTTCTCCGGTGGACAACGGCAACGGTTAGCGATTGCCCGTGCGCTTGTCAAACAAGCCTCAGCTTACGTCTTTGATGATTCGTTTTCTGCCTTGGACTTCAAGACGGATGCCCAACTGCGGGCTGAATTACGGCAAGACAAGCAGATTCAACAGAGTGTCGTGGTCATTGTTGCGCAACGGATCGCAACGGTGGCGGATGCTGACTTGATTCTGGTTCTCGATAACGGCAAATTAGTCGGCAAGGGGACACATGCTGAATTGAAGGCCAATAATGAAGTTTATCAAGAAATTATGAAATCACAATTACGAGAGGAGGATCAGCTGTAATGAGTGAGAAGAATACCAGTACAAAACCGGCACGTCCAGCTGGCGGACATGGCCCTGGTGGTCACGCTGGCTTAGTTGAAAAGCCTAAGAGTTTTTGGAAAACGGCGATTCGGTTGATGCGCTACATGTCAGATCGTTGGGTCGGTTTGGCCGTCGTGATGATTTTTGCCATTGCATCTGTTATCTTCCAGATTCGGACGCCTAAGATTTTAGGGAAAGCAACCACCGAAATCTACAAAGGAATCATGAAGGGTGCTGCGCAACAGAAGGCCGGAATCAGTCAGTCAGGCTATCCAATCAACTTTGAAAAAATCGGTCAGATTATTCTAATCGTGATTATCATGTATTTGGCCTCAGCACTGTTCAACTTTATCCAACAATATATTATGACCCGGATCTCGCAACGGACCGTTTATAAATTACGGCGGTCGTTTAAGGGCAAGATGCAAAAAGTGCCGATCTCATACTACGATACCCATTCTAACGGGGATATCATGAGTCGGGCCGTCAACGATATGGATAACATCGCCAATACGCTACAACAAAACCTGACGCAGGCGGTAACTAGTACGGTGACCTTTATCGGGACGCTGTGGATGATGATTTCTATTAGTTGGAAGTTAACCTTGATCGCGCTCGTGACGATTCCACTGAGTGTCGTGGTCGTCGGTGTGATTGCACCGAAGTCACAAAAATTCTTCGGCACGCAACAAAAGAGCTTGGGGTTACTGAACAACCAAGTTGAAGAAAACTATGCGGGTCACGTGGTCATCAAGAGTTTCAACAAGGAACAAGATGCCATCGATGACTTCGAAGTCCAAAACGAAAATTACTATCAGTCTGCATGGAAAGCCCAATTTATCTCTGGGATCATCATGCCGTTGATGATGTTTTTGAACAACATCGGTTACGTGTTTGTCGCCATTATTGGTGGGATCGACGTTGCCAACGGGAAGGTCTCATTAGGGAACATCCAAGCCTTTCTTCAATACACGCAACAGTTCTCACAACCGATTTCACAAATGGCCAACTTATTGAACACGATTCAATCGACCGTCGCTTCTGCCGAACGGGTCTTCGAAGTCTTAGACGAAGAAGAAATGAAGCAGACCAAGTCGAACTTGCCTGCTGAAACGGATACGGATAACTTGATCAGTTTGCAACACGTCCAATTCGGCTACACGGACAACGACCTGTTAATGACCGATTACAATCTGGATGTGAAACGTGGTCAGCAAGTCGCCATTGTTGGGCCAACCGGGGCTGGTAAGACGACTATCATCAACTTATTGGAACGGTTCTACGATATTAAGGGCGGTTCGATCAAGTTGAATGGGACGGATACGCGTGACTTAGACCGTGAAGACTTGCGGTCACATCTCGCGATGGTGCTCCAGGATACTTGGCTGTTCACTGGAACGATTTTTGACAACTTGAAGTATGGGCGTGAAGACGCGACGGATAATGAAATCTACGCCGCTGCTAAAGCCGCTCACGTTGACAGTTTTGTCCGGAAATTACCGGATGGTTACCAGACTGTTCTGAACGAAGAAGCGTCAAATATTTCGCAAGGGCAACGGCAGTTATTAACGATTGCGCGCGCGTTCGTTGCGGATCCTGAAATTTTGATTTTGGATGAAGCCACGAGTTCAGTCGATACACGGACTGAAGTTCATATCCAGCATGCGATGGAACGGCTCTTAAAGAATCGGACAAGCTTCGTGGTCGCGCACCGTTTGTCAACGATTCAAGATGCCAACAACATCATCGTCATGAACCATGGTTCCGTAGTCGAAACTGGGAATCATGAACAGTTGATGGCGAAGAATGGCTTCTACGCCGATCTATATAATAGCCAATTTACCGGTAATATTAGTCTCAGCTAAAGGAGGGGTGTCAATTGTTCCGGAAAACAGCACTAGTTGCCGTGACTGCCGGTGTGCTAACGGTCTTGTTAGCAGGCTGTGGTAAAACGACGTTATCGACAACGAAAACCACTTACAAACAGAATGGGCTGGTTGCGGCCGTTAAGGGTAAAGCCAATACCAAGACGGTTCGTTATCAGCTCGACGGTGGCCAACAAAAGACGGCGAATGTGCATAATCATACGTTCGTTATTCAAGTTCCGACCAAGACGACCCGCCAAGCGGTCAAGATCAAAGCCGGTTCTGATTCAAAGACTGTCCACGTGGCTGGGGCTAAGAAGCTCGCCAGTTATCAAAAGATGGCGACGACTTATAATCAAGCACTGATTGCCTCGAAATTAAGCAAAGCGGACCAAAAGAAGGCCCAGAAATTGCAGGCAGAAGGTGCCGCACTCAAGAAGCAACAGGCCACGATTCAGGCGAAGGTCAAAAAAGCCGAAGCCCAACTCAAGGCTGGCGGGACTGGCGCAACCACGGCAGCTCAAACGCTACAAGCGCAACAAACTGCCGCGGCTAAGCTTAAGACGCAAGCGGCTAGTCTGCAGACGAGTCAACAGGCCGTTGCGGCGGCGATGAAGACTGCCAAACAAAAGGTCAAGTCGCAGTTGTTGCCGACTAAGACGCCTAGCGATGGGCTGAGCAACGTTTTGACGACCAAGGACTATAAGATTCGGATGAACGTTCAAAAGGGTGACGTGATGGGCGCAGCGATGATTGTGCCAACGAAGGCCTTTAAAAATAAGACCCGTCAAAAGAACTTCGGAACCGCGTTTGCATTAATGGCGACGACCACTGGTGCCAATGCCAAGACGGTGATGAAGCAGTTCCAAAAGGAAACTAAGGATAACAGTAGTACGACGACCACCATCGATCCAATCACTTCTAAGGGTGTGCGGTTCACGATTGGTGTCTCTGCTTCGGATTTATACATTTTTATGACGAAGTAGGTCAGACTTAAAAGCACCGTTTAGTCAGCCACCCAATATTGGGGCGACTGACTAAACGGTGCTTTTTGCGTGCATAGATACAGGGCTTTCGCGGATTAATGGCGCTGCCACAAACTATTCAAATGAAAGTTCCAAGAAATACATCTTCTTAGCCGGTAAGTGTGCGGATGAAACCCAGACTTCGTGGTAATTCGGCACCTTTTTCTCAGTATAATCGAAGAAGAAGTCTAGCAGGTTCCCATTTTTAGCAACGAAGTCATCTTGAAATCGGTTGACTAATAACTTGTTGTCAGGAAAATAAATTTCAGGGTTAGCGACCTTGACGCTGTCGGGGATACCCATCCGCACGACATTCGTGTATTCTGGCTGCGTAAAGGCGATTTCAGCCGGATGATGGGCGATATAGAACATGACGTTATAAATTGAATCTGAATTACTAGCCACGACGAACCAGTCCTTTGCGATATTTACCCCCATTATACCAAAAATTGAGTCAAACGTTGAAAATGTTTCATTGCCCCTTGACAAAGTTCTAATTAACCATTAATCTTTTAATTAAATTCAAATTAATCAATTTGGAAATTACATATGAAAGAAGTCGAAATATATGGCAGACGTACAATTGGACTGGAACAACTTAGGATTCGAATACCGTAACCTTCCGTACCGTTACCGCGCGTATTGGAAAGATGGTGACTGGTATAAGAAAGAATTAACCGGAGACGCAACCTTACATATCAGTGAAGGTTCAACCGCGTTACACTACGGCCAACAAGATTTCGAAGGCTTAAAAGCTTATCGGACTAAGGATGGCAGTGTCCAATTATTCCGGCCAGACCGTAATGCTGCTCGAATGCAAACGAGTTGTGAACGGTTATTAATGCCACAAGTGCCAACTGACATGTTTGTGGACGCCGTTAAGCAAGTCGTCAAGGCGAACCAAGACTACGTGCCACCATATGGTACTGGCGCAACGTTATACTTACGGCCACTCATGATTGGGGTCGGCGGTAACATCGGTGTGCACCCAGCTGACGAATATATCTTCACCGTCTTTGCGATGCCCGTTGGGAGCTACTTCAAAGGTGGCATGACGCCAACGAACTTCACTACTTCTGAATATGACCGTGCCGCCCACAAAGGGACCGGTGCTTATAAAGTCGGTGGGAACTACGCCGCTAGTTTATTCCCAGGTCAAAAGGCACATGCCGATGAGTTCTCAGACTGTGTCTACTTAGACCCCGTTGAACATCGTAAGATTGAAGAAGTTGGTTCAGCGAACTTCTTTGGAATCACCAAGGATGGCACCTTCGTAACACCAAAATCACCTTCGATTTTGCCTTCAGTGACGAAGTACTCATTACTTTACTTAGCTGAACACAAATTCGGCATGAAGACGGAACAAGGCGATGTTTACATCGATGACTTAGACCGCTTTGCTGAAGCCGGCGCTTGTGGGACTGCCGCCGTTATTTCACCAATTGGTGGCTTGGAACATCAAGGCAAGCTACACGTCTTCTACAGTGAGACGGAAGTTGGACCAGTTACAAAGAAGTTATACGATGAATTAACTGGAATCCAATTCGGTGACCGTGAAGCACCTGAAGGCTGGATTCAAAAAGTTGATTTAGACTAATTTTGAAGCATTAAATGACGACTTTGGTCGGTTCGTAATCCGAACGCGATTGAGGTCGTTTTTTGGCGCCATAAGATCTGTTGTTAGTAAGTAGGTGAAAAATTTGATACTGGCGGCAGATATTTTTGATGTCAATTAGTCGGCAAAAATCATTCGTAGCCGTAACAAAGACCAGGGGTTTCTAATTGGCCAAAAGAGGGTGGTCAAGCGATTATGGTTAGGTTAAGATTATTGAGGATCCTGCGAGCAGGACGGGGAACGCGTTACAATAAAAGGAGACGAATGGGCGGATGAAAGTATTGAATCGGCATTGGCAAGTTATTGAATGGGCAAGTACGGTGGTGCTAGTCGCGTGTACACTCGGCTATCAACATCAGCTGCTGTCCAAACCTTGGTCACTCGTGATTGGCAGCATCGCGCTTGGCTGTTATTGGTTAGTGGTTCTACCACGGCTGTTTCGGCGAGCATGAGGCTGATCGCGGAGGTCAAGTGCCACCAGCTGAGGACCACTGGAAACAGTGCAAGTTCGTGTAAACTTGCTGTTGTGGCGACGTCCTACGCCGGCTTCCAGGCATTCTGGGCAATGGCCGGAACGTGGTGGACACAGATTTAGGCTGACAAATCACGTCTTAAATACTGGTCTTTCACGCTGGCTGCGACATGGACGAAACGTGTTCGGGTCAGACAGGGACTTCCGGTTAGCTACGCCAGAACGCCAAGCGGAAGTTCGCCGCTTAACGCTCTAGCTAGGCTAATCCTCAGTCCCAACCCGTCTGAACCTCACACTCTGAAAATACTTGGCCTTGCCCAGAATACCTTCCAGCCGGGATGGTATTCGAAAGGCAGACGTGTGCGGACCCAACTTTTTGTTAGATTAGTTGTCGGTTCTTAGCATACGGTCATTTTGACATTCAACTGTAAGGCTGGTTTTAAACAATAGCTGAACCTTTTTACCCATGTTTTGAACTTCTAACCAGCAGTTTCACTGAAATTGTCAGAATTTTCTTTAGCCGTTTGAGATGGCAAAGCCAGAAACTACAAACGAAGGCAATTTTATCGACTAAATTCAGGACTATCGGCCGTGGATTTTGTAAATCATATTCGATAGTCTTCTCAGTATTAAAGTGCCATAAAGCATCATCGAATATCGATTAAAAGTTTGCTTGAAGGACCAGTCACTTAATATTCAGTGGTCAATTGTACCCAGATAGGTGGCCGTTCATCCGCCATTCGAGCGGGTTCCCGACTGTAGGGGCTGGCGGACAATGCTCAAGGGCGAAATTCTTCTTGTCCGGGTGGGGTCCCCGGGCTAGAAGAAGACTCGTATTTGAAATTGCGCAGCGGGGTTCTGCGTGAGTTCAAATCGATGTCCGCCCTGTTCCAGCGTTGTCAGCCAGCCCCGGAAGTCGGAATAAGGCGCGCATCGGCAGACGAACAGGACGCCAACTTGTCATGATTTAACCATGAATCATGACAAATTAACTAGCACAATGCGTATTAGTTGTATTTGTACAATAAGTAGTATGAAGTCGGCTGCGGCCTGCCATGTTAGGGCGTTAGCCAAGGGATAAATTTGAGAGAGAATGAGTGATTTAATGGTGAATTTTGAGAGAACTGAAGCCCAGATTGCGGCAATGGTGGCGAAGAAGGTGATTCCGGGTGCGAGCTATGCACTGATTGATGGTGAGCAGGTCATTGAACGCCGCGTGGGTGTCGCCCAGCTGCAACCAGCGACTAAGCCGATTTGGCCACACGCCGTTTATGATCTGGCATCGGTGACCAAGGTCGTGGGAACGACCACGGTGGCATTACAATTGTTGGCAGCTGGGAAGTTAGACCTGGACCGGCCAGTTCATGACTATTTACCAACGTTACCGTCCACGACCGTTACGATTCGCAACCTGATGACTCATACGAGTGGCTTGAGCGGGTATATTCCGAATCGTAATGCGTTGGGGGCCACAGCCTTATTAGCTGCGATTCAACAGTTACCGCTTAGTGAACGTAATCGGAATCATCGTGTCGTTTACACGGACTTAGGGTTGATTTTGATGGGTTTAGTCATTGAGCAAGTCTATCACCAGCCAGTTCAGCAAGTCATTACAGAACGTGTTATCAAGCCATTGAATTTGCCAGACGCGACGTTTGATCCAGACCCACAACAAGCCATTCCAACGACGTATACGGAAGCGACAGGGTTATTGCAAGGAATCGTACATGATCCGAAAGCACGGGTGTTAGGAGCACGTTGCGGCTCAGCTGGGTTATTTGCGAGTGTTGCTGACTTGGTCCGGTTTTCACGGTTGATGCTTGGTCAAATGACGATTCCAGAAGTCTTGGAACCGGAGACGATTGCAAGTCTGTATCAAGACTGGACGCCGAACCACCATTTACGGCGGAGTTTTGGCTGGAATCTCTGGCACCGTGCAGCGGGACAGCAACCGGTCATTTTTCACACCGGATACACCGGCACGTTGTTGATGCTCGACCGTCAACGGCAACAGGGGCTGGTCTTCTTATCAAACCGCGTCCATCCAGTTGCCAATAATCAGCAGTTTTTACCAGCGCGTCGTCGCTTGATTGCGGCTTGGTTGGCGGATACGGTTACAAAATTGCCGCTCTAGTTTCACAACCGCTTTCATATATGCTAAACTTTAAGTATCAAATTCAGCAATGGAGTGAGTAAATCTTATGAGTGAACCGTACTTTTTAAAGCCAGTGTTTCATGAAAAAATTTGGGGTGGCACGAAATTACATGATGATTTCGGCTATGATATTCCGAGCGACCATACCGGCGAATGTTGGGCAATTTCGGCACATCCGCATGGCCCTGCCACGGTTGAAAACGGCCCGTATGCTGGCATGACCCTAGATCAAGTCTGGGCACAGCATCGCGACGTCTTTGGTAACGCCAAAGGGGATGTGTTCCCACTGTTAACTAAGATTTTGGATGCAAGTGAAGATTTGTCGGTTCAAGTTCATCCAGATGACGCATACGCGGCCGAACATGAACATGAGCTCGGCAAGACTGAATGCTGGTACGTCATCGCTGCAGAACCAGGCGCAACGATGATTTACGGCCACCATGCTAAGACGCGCGAACAGCTCGCTGAATGGATTAACAATGGCGAATGGGACAAGCTATTACGGCGGGTTCCCGTTAAAGCCGGGGACTTTTTATACGTGCCATCGGGAACGATTCACGCGGTCGGCAAGGGCATCATGGTCTTAGAGACCCAACAGAGTTCTGATACGACTTACCGGCTCTATGACTGGGATCGGGTTGATAAGACGACGGGTAAGAAGCGCGAATTGCACTTACAACAGTCGATTGACACGACCAATGTGCCCCACCATGATCCGGACTTGAATATCACCACGACTCAGGTCGGCGATGCGACTGTCACGACCTACGTCCAATCACCATTCTTTAGCGTTTGGCAATGGCGGTTGACGAATGGCCAAGCGACTTTCAACCGCGGTAAAGCACCTTACACCTTGGTGTCCGTCTTAGATGGTGACGGAAAGATTACGGTCGACGGTCAGGATTATCCATTGCATAAAGGTGTCCACTTCATGTTGCCATACGATGTGAAACAGTGGACCTTGTCAGGTGACTTACAAATCATTGCCTCAGAACCTGGCGACAAAGCTTAATTAGTTAAACCCCTGATGGGATAAAAAAGATTGATATTGGCGTTTGCCACTATCAATCTTTTTTTACCAGTTAGACTGATACTGTCAGTTTGTTAGTTATTGCTATCAAAAAGTATATAAATATTTATTATAACTTTAAGGGGTTTACTAATGTTGACGCTTACATCAGTCATGCGCAATCAAAAGTTCTTGCCGGGATGATTTTAGTCGAAGTGTTGTCTGAATATCGTGCGGGTCGCTTGGTGCACTGCCAATTGGTCATGAGGGGCATCCGTCCAGTACCCCTTTGTCAACAGGAATTGTGACATGCTTGAAAGTGGAAAGTAGACAGGAAGGGTTTACATTGGATTCAGCACCAATTCCTAGGCGAGCGCCACTAATTAGCTCCAAACAAAAACTCGCTGTCAGCATGAGTCCTGGCTGCTGACAGCGAGTATAAAATAATTTGTAATGAGGTTAGTTCAGTTTGATGTGATGTCAGAGAAAATCTGGCGTCGTTTGAATGCCCTGAGACGTTTTGAATCGGTCAACGTCCAACCTAATTACGGCTTAACGACCACGTTTTTGGTTAAATCTTCGTTCAATTGATCCAAGGCGTCGAAGTTGGCATCCGGATATTTGCGTTGTAGCGACAACTTCAAGATTCGTTTGGCAAGGGCTTCATTGCGGGCTAAGATTGGGCCGTGGAAGTATGAGCCAAAGGTATTCTTGTAGATGACACCCTCAGACTGATCCTTGCCGTTGTTCCCGTTGCCTTGGAGCACCTTGCCGAGTGGCCGTTCGCCTTCGCCCAGGAAGGTCATGCCGTTGTGGTTTTCGAAACCATAGTAAGTCTGGTGAGTCTCGGCATTTTCAATCGTGATATTACCGATGAAACGGTTATTGTCCTGGCTCAGCGTGTAATGGTCGAGCGCGCCGATTCCGGCGATTTTCTCACCATGCGCGCCGATGTAGTAATGGCCGAGTATCTGGAAGCCACCACAAATAGCCAGTAGGGGGCCGCCAGCTTCAATGTAAGCCGTTAATGCGTCTTTTTTGGTCTGCAGGTCCTTCGAAACGATCGTCTGTTCGTAGTCCTGGCCACCACCGAAGAGGGCGAAATCATAAGCGGCCGGGTCGAATGGATCATCTAAGCTGACTAAATCAACGGTGATGTCCGCATCAACCGCCTTGGCGTAGTACCGCATGGCAAGAATATTGCCAATGTCGCCGTACGTGTTCATCAGGTCGCCGTAGAGGTGTGCGGCGTGTAAAGTATAAGTCATTATGCCATCCCTCCATCAATAATGCCTTGACTGGCAAGCTGTTTACGCAATTGCAGCATCGCCGTGTAAGTTGCCACGACGTAAACTTGCTTGGTTGGTAATTTTTGAATCGCTGCCGTCATTTCAGTTAAATCTGGAATGACAGTGAGTTGGTCCTCGGGGACACCAGCGACTTTAAGTCGGAACGTGATATCGCGGTAACGTTCGCCACCACTAATAAACGCCGGAATGTTTAACGATGGCAATTTTTCAAAGTCGCCATCCCAGATCCAACTCGTGTCGATTCCATCCGCGTAGTTGGCGTTGAGTAAGTCCGCAAATGAGAAGGGCCGGTCATCAGTACTGATCGTTTGCAAAACTTGGTTCAGGCCAACTGGATTTTTGACCAAAATCAGTGTGACGTCCTTGTCACCAACGTGGAACGTTTCTTGACGACCGAAGACTTGTTCATCGTTGTCGCTGAGTGCGTGGGCGATTTTAGCCGGGCTGACGTCCATGAAACGACCGACCGCATAGGCAGCGAGTGCGTTGTAGATGTTATATTGACCACCGATGTTCAGGTGCATCGCCTGACCGTTGATTTCAAAATCCGAACTGGTTGGTGTCATGGCAGTCAAGGCATTCAGTTTGTAAGTCAACTGAGGCCGTTCAAAGCCGCAGTTGGGACAGAAATACTTGCCCATATTGCTGTAAGTACGACTGTGATAACGCAAGATGTGCTGACAACGTGGACACAGCAGGCCGTCCGTATTGGCTGGGGCTTGTTGGTCATGGTCAGCTTGGTAATCGAAACCGTAGTACAGGATGGGGTTCGGCAGTGGTTTGGCGTTAAATAACGGTAAGTCACCATTGGCGATGATCGTCGCTTCGGGTGCCAGCGCGACGCCGTCCAGAATCTTTTGATAAGTCGTGTAGATTTCACCATAACGGTCCATTTGGTCACGGAAAATGTTGGTGAATACGAACGCTTTTGGCGTGATGTACTTGGTGACCATAATCACGTTGGCTTCGTCGACTTCGAGCACGGCGAGGGGCTTTTGGTGCGCTTTCGGGGCCGTTAAAAAGGTCGTGACGATGCCTTGCTTCATATTTGATCCGCTTGGGTTGGTTAAAATATCAGGGTACTGTTCACGTAAAACTTTGACCGTCAATGCAGTCGTTAACGTTTTACCATTGGTCCCAGTGATGACGATGACGTCGTAGTTTTTGGCGAGATGCTTCAAGATCGATGGATCAAGCTTCAACGCCAACTTGCCGGGAAGTGAACTCCCACCACCACGAAAGGTGTGTAAAAACCAGTAGGCTGATTTTCCCGTCCAAGTGGCTAATGTACTATTAATTGACATAAGTTATCGGTACCCCTAATTCTTGATTTACCCGTCAATGCGAACAAAGCACTGACTGGGTATGAAAATCATAATTACCGGACGAAATGTCCTACTCTCAAGTATTTTATACTGAACGCCCCTAAAAGAAAAGTGATACTCCTGCCATTTGTACGCATATTATCAATTCGTTAATTAGTTTTAATGACAGAATGCTGAAATTCATGCTCAAATCCGCTATAATTGACTAGAAATGTGTAAAAAAGGGGATTAGTCACTTGGCACAGTTATTTTTTCGATATGGCGCGATGAACAGTGGAAAAACCATTGAAATTCTGAAAGTTGCCCATAATTATGAGGAACAGGATAAGTCGGTCATTATTTTAACGAGTGGCTTAGATAATCGTGACGGCGTCGGCTACGTTGCTAGTCGCATCGGACTCAAACGGGAAGCCATTCCGGTCTTCGATGACACCGACGTTTTCGACGTGGTTGAGCGGACCAATCCGGATGCCGCCTGCGTCCTGATCGATGAAGCCCAATTTTTAAAGAAACATCACGTGCTGGAACTTGCCAACATCGTTGATAAGTTGAAAATCCCAGTCATGACGTTTGGTTTGAAGAACGATTTTCGTAATGAATTGTTCGAAGGCAGCAAGTACCTATTACTGTATGCCGATAAAATCGAAGAGATGAAGACGATCTGCTGGTTCTGCCGTAAGAAAGCCATCATGAATTTACGGTTCCACGACGGCCAGCCAGTCTATGAGGGCGAACAAGTTCAAATCGGGGGTAATGAGGCGTACTACCCAGTTTGTCGCCATCATTATTTTTACCCGCCGAAATTAACAAAGTGAGGAATAGCTGAGAATGGATAAGTTTTTTGATAAATTACAAGCCGTTGCTGATCGGTATGAAGAACTTGGCGAACTGCTGAGTGATCCCGATGTGATTGCGGATTCACAACGTTTTATGAAGTTATCTAAAGAAATGGGTAACCTGCGTGAGACGGTTGAAAAGTATAACCACTACAAAGAAGTTACGAGTCAGATTGAGGAAAACGATGAATTATTGCATGAAAAGCTCGATGACGAGATGAATGCGATGGTCAAAGACGACTTGAAGAACCTCAACGCTGAAAAAGACCAACTTGAACATGAAATTACCCTGTTGATGTTACCAAAGGACCCGAACGATGATAAGAACATCATCATGGAAATCCACGGTGCTGCCGGTGGTGATGAAGCCAGTCTGTTTGCTGCGGACCTCTTTAACATGTACTCCAAGTATGCTGAACGGCAGGGGTGGCAAGTGGAAGTCGCTGACCGTAACGAAACCGAAGTCGGTGGCTTTAAGGAAATCGTGCTGATTATTTTTGGTGACAAAGTTTACTCCAAACTGAAGTATGAGAGTGGCGCACACCGGGTTCAACGGGTACCAGTTACCGAATCTGCCGGGCGGGTGCACACGTCAACTGCCACGGTCGGAGTCATGCCAGAAGCCCAAGACGTGGATATTGATATTGATCCTAAAGATATTCGGACCGACGTCTTTCGTTCATCTGGTGCCGGTGGTCAGCATATTAACAAGACCTCTTCTGCGGTGCGGATGACCCACTTACCAACAGGGATCGTCGTTTCGATGCAAGACCAACGTTCACAACAACAAAACCGGGCCAAAGCCATGGAAATCTTGCGTGCGCGGGTCTACGATTACTATCAATCACGGGAACAAAATGAGTACGATGCTGAACGTAAATCAGCTGTCGGGACCGGGGACCGTTCTGAACGAATCCGGACTTATAATTTCCCACAAAATCGGGTGACGGATCACCGTATCGGTTTGACGTTGAACAAATTAGACCGGGTCATGAACGGTGAATTAGACGAAGTTATCGATGCATTAGTCTTAGCGGACCAGGCTGAAAAGATGGAGCGCTTAACCAATGAATAAGCCACAACAGCCGACCTATTTTGAAGCCCAGCAGTGGGCTTCTTTTTGTCTTAAAACGGCCAAATTGCCAACCGATAGTGCCCGTTTTTTGTTATTGGGGTTAAGCCATCTGGACCAGACGCAGCTCTTGATCCATTATCGTGACAGTTTGCCAACGTCAATTTGGCAAGCCTACCAGCAGGGCATTGCGCGGGTCGTGGCTGGAGAACCAGTCCAGTATCTCTTGGGCAAGGCACCTTTTTATGGCATAGACTTGCAAGTCGATCCAGCAGTTCTTATTCCTAGGGTTGAGACCGAAGAACTGGTAGACTGGATTTTGACCGATTATGCAGCCGCTGATACCTCGCTGCGAGTCTTGGATATTGGCACCGGTTCTGGGGCAATCGCTCTGGCACTCAAACACGAGCGTCCGAGCTGGCAGGTGACGGCGAGTGATGTCTCGTCAGCGGCGTTAGCGGTCGCCAAACGCAATGCTGAACAGCTCGCGCTTGACGTGAACTTTGTGCAAAGCGACTTATTGCAGTCGATTGCGGCCGAACCGTTTGACGTGATCGTCAGTAATCCGCCGTACATCGCGACGAATGAAAAAGATGTCATGGATGCCAGCGTCATAGACTATGAACCACAAACAGCCTTGTTTGCGGCCCACGACGGCCTAGCACTCTATGAGCAACTGGCCGCGACGGTTGCGCCACACTTGACGGCAGCTGGACGCTTATATTTGGAGTTCGGCTATCATCAAGGCCCGGCAGTCCAGCACTTATTTCAACAAGCGTTGCCAACCGCAACGGTGACCTTGCGTCAAGACATGGCCGGACACGACCGAATGCTACGGGTGGTCCAACCCGGGTAGGTCAGGTGACTTACAATTAGTTTTTTTGTTGCATT
>NZ_JAGYGS010000045.1:0-23689 GCF_018991185.1 Lactiplantibacillus sp. 7.2.4 | reverse complement strand
TGTATTTAGCGCTACTAGCTAACTGAGGCTTCGGGATTCCATGCAATTTCAGTGGTACAACATTCATAACAGCCGCGTTTGGCCTGCAATATCGTCGCTTGCCTCACCTATTCGCCGGTTCTCACGAAAACAACCACTGAATCGTCGAACTTATCGACGCCTTGGTTCCACCCTCAAATATCACAAGACAGCCGCGTCGCCTTAGTCGCTGCCCGCTCGACCGGATAAATTTCAATGATGATACTGTTGCCGACCGGATGCCAATCGATGGCTTTAACGAGTGCCCGCATGAACGTGCGGGTAATCTGTGTTTTGATTGAAATCCCGCTACGTTCGACGTCGTCATAAAAGATGACCCGCTGATCCAGCTTGTCGACTTTAAAATAATAGTACGCAAAGTGGGCCGTGCCACGTTTCAAAATTAAGTGGTATGAATTATTATAATCCGCGGGAAATACCGTGATCCAATCGTCATTCATGTCGGACATCCTTTTCACTTGAATTTGAGCTCTGCCTTAATTGTACCGTGAACGGTCGGGAAAGCCTAGGGGAAATGTAACGCGTTTAATACGTGCTTTTGGATGGACATATTCAAGCCTGAATAAATTTCTCAAGTCATGAACAAATTGCTATTAATCTAATTTAGCTTTGTTAGAATAGTAGTAGCAACTAGCAGGTATAGATCAAGGGAAGCGACAAGTTAAAGTGCTTAAACCACTATGGAGGGACTATTTTGAAGATACAAAATTTAGGTCCAGTGAATGACGCCGATATCACGATGAACGATTTAACCGTGTTTATCGGTGACAATGGTACCGGGAAAACGTTAACGTCTTACGTTCTGTATACCTTTGTAAAATGGTTCATTACTAAATATACCGCAACATTAATGACTGATACTGATGTTGAGCAATTGGTCTTGCAACAAGAAGCGCTAGCCAAGCCACTGACTGAACTAACTACGGCAGCGGCCAAGCAGTTCAATCACTTATCGCCTGATGACAGACGTACCCTCTTCACCGAAACTTTTGGGGATACGCCACTTATCGAAGGTCATCACACGACGATTACTGTCACGTCCCAAGATATTGAAGCGCTGATGCAATGCCAGCTTACTGAAAAAAACTTCAGCATTAGCTGGGACTATTCTGCAAATCTAGTCGCAAAAGAAGGAACGGTTAGAACTGACTGGACCAATCGCATCCGCTACCACTTGGACCGCCAGCAGAACCTAGTATTTGACTATCTCATCACGGATAAACAGGGCAACCAACTTGCGGCTGTCGACAGTCATAACGAGATAAGTGTGATTACCTCGGATACGATCAGCCAATTCTTAAATCAAAACATCAAGTCCCGCTTATACGCGACTAACTATGTCTACTTGCCTGCTGAACGAATCGGAATCAACACGTTCCGTAATGAAATCAGTACACGGCGTGCCAACGAGACCTTTTCAACTAATCCGCCCATCACTGACGATAGCGATAACAGCAATGAACAATCGGGATTGAGTCAAACGAGAATCGCGCACTACCCGATGGCCATTGAAGATTACATCAAGTTTTTAAACACCAATATCGCGTCTGAACACCAATCTCGGCCAGCCATCGATGTTGCGTCTTTCTCCAAAGCCTATCCTGAATTGGTTCCCGGTGACTTTTCTGTTGACACGACCAGCCGCGAGATTAGTTATTCCATTGACGGTGCTAAAATACCATTTAACTTAGTCTCATCATCACTCAAATCATTATTTGGCCTCGACTTGTTTTTCAAAAACATCGGCGCTCATGATTACCTATTCATTGATGAACCCGAGATGAATCTACATCCGAAGCGGCAAAAAATGATCATTGAATTACTCTACCAGCTGATTACACAAGGCTTAAAAATTGTGATTTCAACGCACAGTGATTACCTGGTCAAAGCGTTAATAAATCTTATGCTCGCAGACAAGTTGGCCAAGCGACCAGCCTATCAGCACGTTTCAGTTTACGATTTCAATAATCAGCAAATCCATCGCATTGATGACATTTTAACCGCTGATATGGGTAATTTTGATACGACAACCAACGAGATCAATCGAACCTACTATGACTTATTAGACCAACGTGATAACGCTGATACGGGTGACGCCTGATGGATTTTGACAGCAAGCTAGAGTTTACTCGATATATCAATAATCAGTTTGACATTTATCATTTCTACGACCGTTATGCTAAGCTGACCGAGCTAGTCAAAGAACCAGATTACACACTCGAGATTACCAAAACCGTCACGGGCAATTACGCCCTGTTCTTCCGCCTTGAGGATTTCAAGGCACAGGCAAAATATCTCAACAATACGAAGCGTGGCGCGGGAAAAGATAATGACTTTACAATCATTGATGATCAAATTTTTCAATTTGAAATTAAAAAAGCAAGTAATCCTGGAAAGCACCATGTCATTCAACAATTTGAAGGTGGTCGTCGCTGGCTTGCACACTTATTGCCATTAGCGCTGCATCATAATTACCCACAATACACTGACATCTACAACATTTACATCTTTATCCCAGCGTCTCCGCAACGCGGGCTATCCCGAACTCCAGAGTACTGGCACGACGAAGATAAACAATATGGTATCGTCTATTTGAACAGTCCGAAAGTCACCACACTTTCATTGGATAAGATCATTCATCGGACCTTACAGGACCACTATATTGATATGCACTTAACCTACTGACAATAACGCCCCCAGACTTAACGGGATTCAAGTCTGAGGGCGCTATTTATCCATCCAAGACAAGCCCCATTTTCTGTCCATAAGGCGCTCAGCTCGCTAGCAATGATTCACTCATGAAAGCACGTCATCGTCCAAGACTTGCCGCGCGGTCCATTCATCTAAGGCATCACATAATACCCAGCGCTCAGGAAATCGCTGTAACCAATCTTGTCGCAACCAAAATGCAACGTCGCGTCCAGTAGGCCCATGATAATCAATCAAAATTTGTAACTGAGCCACGATTTTGGTTTGTGCTTCAGGGGTTGTCGCAGTCTCGACACGTTGCTGCAATTCCTGAAAATACGGTTTGACCGTGATAGTCATGAACTCAGACCAGACTAAATCAGCTTGTCGTGGTAGTGCAACACTAATTTTCTGCCGGACTTGACGCCATTCGGCTGGCTGATAAGTCGCACGCAATTGAAAAAAGTCACGTGAATTTAACGCCCGAGTCACAACAACAGCCTGATATAGTGCTTCTCGATATTGTTCAGTCGTGCCAAATTGCTGATAGATCTGCGCTAATTGATGATACCAGTCCAGCAGATCTCGATATTCCGCCGACTCGTTTATCCTCGCAATGCTTGCACGACAGTAAGCAATTGCTCGCTCAGGTTCCGCGTGTTCACAGCAAAGACGGACAAAGTACTCAACCACCTCAAAATCGTCATAATAACGTTCACAAAAGGCTTGTACGACACTGGGAGCCAGTCGCAACCGTTTGCGGACCGTTAATCCAAGCCGCTGCCACTCAATCATCTCAACATTCTTTGTAAAATTAGGTGTCTCACCAGCGAGCGGCATAGTGGCCCTCAAACGCATGAGTTTGTTATCAATCATGGCCAACTTTTGTGCCAGAAAATCATGCGTTGTAAAAAAGCCGTTGTAAGTTACCCAGTCTGCCAAACTCAGGCTATTATTATCTTCCAATGCAAGACTCGCCGCGCAAGCCCACCGAAACACGGTTTTCTGAAGACGGGTAGTCGCTTGGGCTAATAACGTCTCAAGATTATGAAGACACATTGAAAACAATTCCGATTCATCGATACCCGCCTCACACAACGTCAAATAAACAAAAGTTAATGTCTCATATGCGAGTTGGTCTTGCTTTTGAACCAACATCCGCGAAACTTCACTTTTCATCAGCCACTTACAGCTTGCAACCGTGTTTGGAACGGCTTCAAGCGGTTGATGAATTTGTGTCAAAACAGTCGTCAGCGAGGCATGGTCACTTAACACTTGATGTTGCAATTGTGCAAACTGACGCATGGATTGTACCAACTTAGGATTCCAGTCTGCCATCGAAACCCGCTCGATCGCCACTGGTTGAGGCGTCTGACTTGGCGGTTGCGCTCCCTCCTCTGAATAATATAATGTCGCCGCCATATGTTTACATGGGCGATTTGGCCGGGCATACGGGCAATTACATACCATTGTGGAGATTGACGAACCATCAATAAAAATCGTGACTCGGTAGTTTTGAGCGCCCATGACCAGCGCGCTAATCTGACGAGATGTCTGACTAAATTTGGTTACCCGCCCCTGCTGATAATAATTCCAACCGCGTTGCAATATCTTCGTCGTGAAGTTAGTTTGCCAGTGCATGTGAACACCCCTCGTCATTTCTTTGACACGCATTTTCTAATCGTTTTAACGCCAATACCAATCAAATCGCGACCGGTATCCGCTTTCAATTGTCTCTAAAACAGAACTTCATTACCTATATCTTAAGATACACTCGACGTTAGTACAACACCGGGTCACTTGATCTAGATGCATTCCGAATAAACTGAAAACGGCGCCCATGAGTTTGCAATCCGCTCATGGACACCGTTGACCGATCAAATTCATTTTAACGTTGAGCATTCCCAGTATCATTAGTTTGCCAGTGGCGTCCCTAACATGCTTTTGGGACCATTCACCCACGTTCAACCGACCGAATCATTTAATGATGCGAAGCTCATCTGTCAGTTGTATTTCAGTTTTATCAATCGTTATGGCGCCGTTCAATAACATTTTTAATCTGCTCTTCAAAAGCCTGCTTACCGCGTTCAGTCATCATGTCTTTGGAAGACTCATAAAGCGACTGCGCCAACTCAGGGGTTGCTTCTAAGGCAAGCAACCGTTCACTATTAGTCTCAGATGCCAGCGCGCCAGTTTCATAAGTAGCAATCGTCATGTCTGACCATCCGAACAGTGCCGCAAAGTCGTGCTGACTTAAGTTCCACCGTTGACGTAAGGCTTTAATTCGACTTGGTGTAATCATCATGTGCTTACTCCGGTATGCATCGAAAGCAGTGTTAATCGCCTCATTATCAATCTCTTGATCAAAGACTTGCTTGCCAGTCGCATGGTCAAAGCGTGCTTTGGTCACCACCGTAATTTGCTCACCACGAATCGTGTAAACTTCTTGAATTGCTCTGACTTCGGTTTTCATCCTCGTACCCCTTCACTCAATGTCTTGTGAAACGAGATAACTTCAGCTAGTCCTGCACATGCTTCCGCTTAATGACCAGCCAATTCTCACCAACTAGGCAACTGTTCGATACTTTGAAAAACACCAACTTTGCTCGTGACTTTCCGACATTCAACGGGACTTCATCATTGAGCCATAATTGACTGTAGCATCGGAACCATGTTGTCGCAAACATCATGACTCACGATCACTAAACCGACCGCGGAAAGCAAGTAATCGCTGCAATTATATGTGATTGCACTTCCAGCAAGATGGTAACTAGCTCAGTCCAGTGTGCCCGGTTAGCCACTATCATCAAGATAAAACAACCGACTTAGCTTCATTAATACCCGTCCAAACATCCCTAACCCCACTGTTCATTAACTAATTTTACGCCCGCCAATTTTTCACACTTATCGCGTCATTTTAAGTTGCTAACGATTGCATCTTTAGCCAATGCTGGTAAATTATAGTTAACCAAATTTCAAAAAGCCATGTGACGCCTTGGCCCCCGTAGCTGAATGCAAAACACGGGTTTATTATTTTAGGATGTTTGCTATAATAAACTTAAACGAAGCCCCAAAGTTAATCTTATCAAGTATATTTACTTGATAGCCATTTTGTACTATAATCATTAGGTTGTATCGATATCGTTTATACATAGTCAGTTTGCAACAACCCGAACAGTAGTAATAGATTAATCTGGCTGTGGTTTACGGGGGAAAATATTTAAAGGAAGCATAGGGTGTTACTTATGGAATTGAAGGAACGAGAAATCAGACCGATTACGATTGACGCTGTGCGTCAGCATCGTCGCTATGGTTATCGGTTCGTTAAACGTGTGTTTGACTTTGTCGCTTGCCTCTTAGGCCTCATCATCTTATACCACTCTTCTTAATTATCGCCATTGCGATCAAGCTTGAAGATCCTAAGGGCTCGGTTTTCTACTCCCAAACACGTTTAGGACGCGGTGAAACGCCGTTCAAAATGTATAAATTTCGCTCGATGGTTTCCAACGCTGATGAATTGTTGGAACAATTACTTAAAAATAACGAAATTGATGGCGCCATGTTCAAAATGCAAGACGATCCACGGGTCACCAGGATTGGTAAGTTCATCCGCAAGTATAGTATCGATGAACTACCCCAATTGCTAAACGTCTTACAAGGTTCCATGAGCTTGGTTGGGCCACGGCCACCGCTGCCACGAGAAGTTGCTGAATATACGGAATATGACAAGCAGCGCCTGGCTGTCAAACCTGGTTGTACCGGGTTATGGCAGGCCACCGTTCGCAACAGCGTAGGCTTCGATGAAATGGTCAAGTTAGACTTACTATACATCTCCAAACGCAGCGTGTCATTCGATGTCTACATTCTATTTAAGACAGTCGTTATCATGTTCAAGCCAAACGGTGCTTATTAAATTAACCACAACTAAAAACGTTGAACCAAATTCAGGGGGATTTTGGTTCAACGTTTTTTTGTGTGGACGACACATGAACCACTTAGAAATAATCTGTGCAGCATAAATCAATCCAGTCTGCTATTCACTGCTCCCCCTTTTCTGTGTGCACCGTCACATCAGACGACCGAAAATAGCTGCCGGATACGATTGATTAGTCAGGGCAGATTTTGGACCCACTTGTCTTGCAAAGGTGGCGTGCGAGGTCTCGGACAGATTCAGCTAAATTATCCACCAGTAATAATCGATATTAATAAACGATTTAGTTTGAAATCACCGTTAATAATATCGATGATTTTATCAAATAATAAGTTTGTTAATAACCAACCTTAGCCGGTTAAAACCACTATCAACCGGCTAATAGGCTATGATACAATGAGTTGAATGTTGAGGAATTCAGCATCAAACTGCTTAATTGCATCAAGGAGCCGCTCATGCGAATCATAAGGAATTACTTTTACACAGCGGGGTATAACCTCTTAATTTTGCTGACCCCCTTACTGACCGTCCCGTATATCTCACGGGTCTTAGGTCCTACCGGAGTCGGCATCAACGCGACGACCAATTCGATCATCACCTACTTCCTCTTATTTGGGACAGTTGGCATCACCATCTATGGGAATCGGGAAATTGCGTTTATTCGCGACGACCGCGGGCAACGCTCACAAACTTTTTGGGAGATTGAAATATTACAGTTGGTGACTATTAGCTGCGCTTATCTCGCTTTTTTAGTGTTTCTCATGTTTGAGCACCAATTGAAGATTTATTTTTTCTATCAATCATTTTATATTATTGCGGGCGCTGTCGACATCTCATGGTACTTCATGGGACTTGAGGATTTTAAGAAGACCGTCTTGCGGAATATGCTTGTGAAAGTTGCTTCAATCATTGCGATTTTCACCTTCGTCAAGACCGCGCAAGATACTGGCATCTACATTTTAATCTTGGCTGGCTCCCAAGTGCTGGGGAACCTCACGTTGTGGCCGTATCTGCGCCACAGTGTCGCAAAGCCTGACTGGCATCACTTGCGACTTTTCCGACACCTACGACCATCAATCGCCCTATTTATTCCGCAGATTGCGACGACCGTCTACTTGGCGTTGAATAAGACGATGCTCTGGCAGATGGATTCGTTGACTGCGGCGGGCTTTTACGACTACTCTGATAAGCTGATCAAACTAGTGCTGGCCCTTGTCACCGCCACGGGAACGGTAATGCTACCGCACATTGCTAACCTGTTCATGAAGCAACAGCTTGAACGGGTGCGCCAATACCTATACATGTCGTTCGACTTTATGCTGGCGATTGCAATTCCAATGGCACTGGGGGTCGCGGCGGTCGCCACCACGCTTGCGCCGCTATTTTTTGGGCGCGCTTTTTCAGCGGTCGACCAGTTGCTCATGATTGAAGCGCCCGTTATCATTTTAATCGGCATGAGCAACGTGCTCGGCCAACAGTTCTTACTGCCGACCAAGCAAACCAAGACGTACACCATTTCAGTGACAGTCGGTGCGCTGGTCAATATGGCTTGTAACATTCCGCTTATCTGGCTGTGGGGCGTCGCCGGGGCCATGCTGGCAACGTTGATCTCAGAAGTTTGCGTGACTGGCTATCAATTGATCGTGACTCGTCACAGTCTCAAGACGCGTAATCTGTTCACCGGCGCGCTTAAATACGCATTAGCCGGTGCCATCATGTTTGCGGTCGTCTACGGCTTAAACATCACCATGGCTGCTTCCTACTTGAATCTCGCGATGCAAATTGGCGTCGGCGCGCTCATCTATGGCGGGCTGATTTTAATTCTACAACCACCCGTACTCGCCAACGCCGCTAAGCTTCGGAGCCGCGTACATTGACTGACGTGTACTGACTAGTCTAATACCGTCACTAATGCAGGTGTCCCACCACCAGTTGTTCTAATTATTGCTAACAAAAAACGTTCGATAACCAAGTCTGACATGACTTGCTCATCGAACGTTTTATTATGCATCCATAAATATGATGTAACTCTCAGCTAAATCTCAAGTTCCACTACTAACACTTAAAAATGGGTCCGTTTAGCCGCTTGCGGGAAGAATTTACGTTTCAGTAAATTGTAGGCTTTCGCTGGCAACTGTTGTTTTTCCATGTACATCACCGGTACTTCCACGTAACTGAGGTGTTGATGGTTGATCCAGACGTCTAACAATAGCTCGGATAGATAACCAAAGACGCGAGCTTCCTGAACATCGTAGTCTGAAATATCGATTCGGCTCCGGACTTCAAATAGGATATCGAAGACCCACTCGGCGTAGGCGTCGAACTTAGGACCCGGCATAATCATCATGTTAAACATATGCGCGGACGTCTGATGCATCAAGCGGTCAAAATCTGCTAAGAAGTCGGGGTGTTGGTCGTGGATGACCGTCCGCATCACATCTAACGGTTCCTGATGGTGCGCGTGGATGTAATGCGAATAATTCGACTCGATATAATAGTGGCGTTTTTTCGGCACAATGACATCATATTGCTCAAGCAAGCCTTCAATCTCGTCCATTGACAGAATCCCTGCCAGCTTGCGTTTCGGTGCTTCTGCTAAGTAACGCCGATATTGATTTAAGCCCTTGATGTCCGCATGACAATTCTTCCAGATCCAATACATCGCAGTTAATTCATTAAAATTTGGATTGCTGGCCGAAATATTATCGCCGACATTGTCCGGTTGATAATGCTGCGGTGTCACCCCATTGAGCGCCGCCCCGACAAAGATCGGTCGATACGTTGGATCTTGTGGCATTTGATACGGCTTATGTGCCGCAACATAAATTTGTACTTTCATTTGCCAGTCCCCCTCTGGTCAGAAATCGCGACGAGTTACTAAACTCGTGTCGCGACCGTTTAAAAATGCAAGTATTTACAAACGACTGTTAATTCACTTTATCATCTCTTGGTTTACTGAGTTGTACATATTGTTTTTCACCGCGTCGCAGCCGCTTAAACGAGTACTGTCTGGGCAAGAAACATGCGCGCAGCACTGGTAAATGTGGGATTGCCCACATCGCAAGTGTCACAAACGCAATCCGATAACCAATCGTGACGACGGTTGCGACCAGTGGCCCGCCGTGCGGCAATACGAGACCGTTGACCCAGCCCGCCAGTCCAATCACATCCAAGTCGATCAGATGAAAACATAACACGACTAATGATAATTGGCCGTAGCGTTTTAGGCCCTGAACGACGCGTCTTGTCGCGTGTTGGGATAGCCATTCACTGAAGCGAATCACGCATAGACTTCCCGCAACACCACCCATCACACTAATCAGCAAGTTCGGCGACACGGGAACCGTCAGCGCAAAATAACCTTGAAAGGCACTTAACAGCCACATGAACGTCAACAAGAGATACCAGGGTGCCGGCATCCGCTGTAACAGATTCGTTTGCCGCACTAGGTATCCGGCGTACAAAAAAGCTTGTGCCAACAAGGCCGCGTTAAACGCCCATGGCAAGTACGCGATTTGGCCTAAAACACCACCACTGATGGCGAGTGCAATCACGATGACGCCGCGAGCCAAATCTTGGCGAGTCCGTTGCGCATATCGTGCCGTCAGCGCCATCCAGCCGTTGAACAACTGAATGGCAATGAACATACTCAGTAAGAACCATACCGCGCCAATCGGTTGCACCTGCCAGTGCCACGGATTAAAGACCGGTGAGCCCGCACCATAGACGGCAGCTAACAAACCCGTTTGCCAGCTTGGAAAATATGCCAGCAGAACGGGATTATGCGGCAACCAGCGCACCACGGCACTCACGACGAGGACTAACACCGCCGTCGCGACGTACGGTAACAACAAATTGACCGCCCCACGCCGACACTCTTGAATGGGCGGGCGTGGATGATACAGGTAGCCACTCAACATGAAAAAAATCGGCATGTGAAAGGCGAAAATCAAGCTACCAAAGAACTGACCGTTATACGGCCCCAAAGTATGTCCAACGACTACGGCTAAAATTGCGATACCTTTTGCAATATCGATCCACTCAATTCGTTTAGCCATCCGCCAATCCCCCGCTCAGCTCGGCTCCGCCGAACAAATCCGGAAGTAACTGACGGGCCCACCGCCAGTGTCGGAGTAACCACACAACTTCGACACTCACGAGACCGACTGCTAGTGTCCATAACCAGGCCGCCCACCAAGCCCCGATTATTGGGGTCAACACGCGGTTGATGCCTGTAAATGGCTCAATCAACAGGCCAGCGACCAATAAGGTTCCGTAGGCTGTTTGGACAAAGTTGTGCCGCCGCGGCTGTTTCAAAGTCGTGCGGTTCATGACCCACGTCGCAACGGTTACCCAGAGCGTCAGGCACGGAATGGCTTGAAAAGTCTGGGCAAAAGGTTGACTGCTGATGAGGTCGAAATTATGTTCCAGATTGACCTGATACATCGTGACCGAAACCATCACCGCGTAACAAGTCACAGTCAGTAACCACGCGACTAACAACTGTTCACGCGTGATGCGTGTCAATAGGTCAGCCTGACTGAGCCAATAACCCATCAAAGCGAAGAAGCACCCCGCTGTAATCGCTAATGGTGGGTCAATATTGATGGTCGTAAGTCCCGTGAAGAAGACCACGATTGGTACCATGCCAATGAAGACGAGTTCTGCCCAAAACAGGTAGCGCTGAATCGTGATACTAGCATGGTGCGCAATCACGCGTAGTAATGGCAACGTCACGAAGAAGCCCAACAATTCGTATAAAATATCATAGAAGCCCACTGGCGCCTGGGCGAGAGCCGTAAAGAATCCCGCCAGATTAAAATTAGCTAGGCCCTGGGATTGTCCCAATAAATCTTCCAGATAGAAGAACAATGAGAACAGCGCAATCCCGCCCATCAACCAGAGAATCTGCCGAAGCAACTGACTAATGGCTAATGCCGGTCGACGTAACTGGGCGGCCCCGAGTGCCATCAGTAACAAGTTGGGCCCGGCAGCGGTCGCTAAAGCCACGACGAGTTGCGGATAGAACCAGATTTGTTGCGGTTGATGGCTAAAGCTGAAGACGCCGTTCATATTGGTGTCCCCAAACAGAATCAGTAACAGGGCCACGATGACAATGATGCGTTGAACCCGATAGGCTTGTTTATGATTCATCCGTCAGTGCCCCCCTTGGACTAACGATTGGTTGGTCAAAGGCCGCGCCAACCGTCGTATGATAACTTGGCAGCTCCGCAAACAGCATCAGGATGAAGCTGTTATACGTGACTTCCAGAAAATGTTGATCAAACATGCTACTGATTGCGATGGCCATCATGATGACCGGTAGCAAATAATCGTTTTGCTGTGTGCGCTGATACAAAAACCAGGTGATTCCGACCAGCACGACGACTGTGAACAGCAAGCCATATGAAATCAGCATATTCAGAAAAGAAGAATCAATGAAAAAGTACGTGGTCAAGCCGACGCCGTTCGTAAATGTGTTGACCCGGTCACCACCCCAGCCATTGATTGGAATCGGCGACTGCCCAAACAACTTGACCCCATAAGCCAGCAGCGCATTTTGCCCCAGTGCTAAGCGGGTCGACAAAGCGTCATTGAGCGTGACCAGTAGCTTATCTTGATAATTAAAAATATTCGAGAGACCAATCATTAGCCCACTTGCAATCGGTAACGTTAAAAAGCTGTAACGCAGCAGCGGCCGCAACCACTTGAGATGCTGATTCTTCCGGCGATAGACATAGACCAAATATCCGCTGATGAGCACCACTAAGGCAATCGTATCAGTCATCGTCTTGGTGAATTGGTAAATCACGACTAACCCGAGTAGTGCCGGAATCAACATGACTAACCGGAACCGCCGTGCTTGCAAATACAAGTAGGCTGCGCAGATGTAAAAAATGTGGGCAGCGAAGTCCGTTGTATACACGACCCCAAAGGACTGACGCACCCCGTCGTCAGTTACGAACGTAATGTTTTTAATTAGGCCAATCTCGGCGGCAATGAATGCTAGGAGTAAGATGCTCCCGACGACTGCCAGATAGACTTGCATGATTCGGCGAAAAGACACTTGACGGGCGGCTAACACTAGCATGACCGTCGGCAACAAATAGTGCGCCCCCGACGTCAGTGTCACGGCCGTCACCAGTGCCAACAGGCTGACTTCACCAATGATTTGGCGCGGTGTTAGTGCTTGAAAGCCAACAATCAGGCCGAACATTGCAGCTAAGGTCGCTAACTCGACCAAAACGCCTAGCTTGTGCGGATACATGACATTAAAGGTCGTCGTTTGTAGCGTCACGGAAGCCAAGTAGACCGCAAAGATCATGAGATAGACCGCCTGGTAATTTTGAACCAGTCGGCGCCATTTAAGTCGCTTCATCTTGACGCCCCCAACCTTGCACAAATTTGACGAGATACGGACTGAGCACCGCTAAACTGCCCCCAATAACGAGGACCAGCTTCCAAATCGCCCCCCGCATCACATTCGGTGTCCGTTGAACTCGCCTCCTGACCGTTGTGATGCGGTAATGTTTCAATGACTTTAAATTATCCGTGATGGCCACCTCAAACGCCCGCGCATTCAGACGGGCGACTGACCGCGAACTACTCGACGCCGTCACGCGTAACACCGGCTGATGTTCAACAGGTGTCGCCTGGACCGATTCGCTTAATTCCTGAATCGGCTGCCAGATGCCAGCATGCATGTAGGCGTAGGCACTCGCCTGCGTCAACACGATACCTTGGTGCGGCATGACACTGAATTGCGGCAACAGCTTAATGTCTTGACGCCGTTGACGGCGACGCTGAGATGCAGTCATCTTCGCCCGCGGTTTTTGGACGATTTTCAAGTCGACTTGTGCTTGATACACTGGCTTGGGAAGCCACTGATTGAGCCCCCAGCCAATGCCGATACTGAGCAACATAATCAGTAATTCGAGCGGTAACCACCGCCACGCTAGTTTAAAGCGTTCTTTTGGTTGGACCTTCATTCGAATCACTCACTCCCATGTTGACTAATTTGAAACTGTGTCCAGAGATAGTCCGTCACTAATAAGTGCTGCTTCCCCGTGGCACGAAAATGCTGATTTAAGCGACGGTAACGCGGTTGTTTCTGTAAGTGACCACGCGTTGCTAAGCTGAACACCAACTGATAATGGCGCTTGCTTACCGCGACCAGATTCACCGCGGTGACCCGCTGATGACGCGCATGCTCGAGCTGCACTGCCCCGACTCGTTTGACCGGTTCCGTCAGGCGCTTTGCACGATAGATCAATAGTCGCGCCCCCTGCTGGCGAAACAGGACCAATTGGCGATTGATAAGATTCAGGCCAACGACCTGCTTGGCTTGTAGGTTGCCTAGGCGTAGTTGCTGCCAGCGCGTCACTTTGAACCGACTCGTCAGTTGCCCGTAATAGAGCTGCACGCGCTTGGTCTGCCGGTCAGTACCGCGAATGATGACTAGTGGTGACTGCGAGCGACGTGCCAGCACCGTTTGGACTTGACCGTGCTTAAATCGTGTCGTCGTCACCTGCAACCGCTGGTGATGCCAGTCTTTGAAATTGGTCGTCCAGTACGCCAGCGACCCGTCAAACAACGTCAGCCGGCCCTGGCGATAGCTGACGCTGGGCTGTTTCAAATGGACATTTGGATAACTGATCGGTAGCTTCGTCCACACCCGCCCATCGTGACTGGTACTGATCCGCCCGTACTGCGCCGGATTGCCCTGATACTGGCGATTCTCAAAAACGGGCGTCGCGGTATTTTGTGTTCCGGCCTGTAGATAGCGCGCCTGCCGCAACGTTTTTTGAATCTCCGGCTTCGTCAACGCCGAGCGATACTTGAGTCGAATCGTCTGATTATACCGTGGCAGCCAGGTTCCTAGTGGATTGCGATTCGTTAAGACGTAGCCGTTGATTCCGGACTGAAATAAATTGCGGTGGTTCGCCTTACCTACCAGTAAAATGGGGCTAGGCGAAATAATCGGTGTGCCATTTTGATCCGCTTGATAAATGCGCGTCACCGTATCCTGCCCGCGCTGGATGCTGAGCGCGTAAAACGCATAGCCTAGTAATAACACTAGTAGGGACAGGCTACCCCCAATTATCACCAGCCGTTTCTTCATGTTCAATCATCACACATTCTTTTAATTTACCGGTGCAAATTCCGCCGCGACCGTCACCAACGCCGCGTGGATCACTTGGTGCATGTCATAGTAACGGTATTGCCCGAGACGACCACCAAAAATCACTTGTGGTTCGGCCGCCGCTAACTTCGCGTACTGCTTATACAGTGCATTGTTCGTCTGGTTATTGACTGGGTAATACGGTTCATCCCCGCGTTGCCAGTTGGCCGGGTACTCCCGTGTAATCACGGACTGATCCGCATCGCCCTTGCCGAATTCAAAATGCTTATGCTCGATGATCCGGGTATACGGGGTCTCCGCATCCGTGTAGTTGACGACCGCATTACCTTGATAGTTATCAACGGGCACCGTCTCCGTCTCAAACCGTAGTGAGCGGTAGGCTAATTCTCCCAATTGATAATCGAAGAACTGGTCAATCATCCCGGTAAAGACAATCTTGGGATAAGCTGCTAAATAGGCATCCTTATGGGCAAAAAAGTCAGTATTGGTTTCCACGGTGATTTCAGGATGGTCAAGCATCTTCTCAACATCTGCGTATAGCCACCGATTGGAATCCCTTGATAAGTGTCGTTAAAGTAATTGTTATCGTACGTATAACGGACCGGTAACCGACGAATGATGAAGGCGGGTAAGTCGGTGGCCTTTTGTCCCCACTGCTTTTCGGTATAGCCCTTAATCAACTTCTCGTAAATATCGGTCCCAATCAACGCGATCGCTTGTTCTTCCAAGTTACGCGGTTGTTGGTCGCCTAAGTTGGCTGCGGCCCGTTGTTCAGCAATCTTAGCCGCCGCTTCAGCCGGCGTCCGGACGCCCCAGAGTTCGTTAAAGGTATTCATGTTGAATGGCAAGTTGTACATCCGGCCCTTATAATTGGCGACCGGACTGTTAGTGTAGCGGTTAAAAGTCGCAAATTGGTTGACGTAATCCCAAATCTCCTGATCGGAGGTATGGAAAATGTGTGCACCGTATTGGTGAACTTGGATTCCCGCCACTTCCTTGGTATAAATATTGCCAGCGATGTGGTCGCGCTTCTCGATCACTTTGACCCGTTTGCCCCGTAAGGCTGCTTCGTGGGCAAAGACGGCGCCGAATAATCCGGCCCCCACAACCAAATAATCGTATTGTTCGTTCATGTGAATTCCCCCAAAAATTAACTTCGTTCTTGGTGAATTATAACAAACATTACGTGATAAACAATCGTTCAACATACGGATATAACGGGTTTTAATCAAATATCCGGGCTTGTTAAATTAACTTTACTATCTAAATAACAAATATTATTATGATTACCCGTTTAAACGCGTTTGTGTCGAGCCACGTCTAGTCCGTCATCTGATTTAGATGTTGCCGACTAATAATCTGTTCCAGTCAGACCGCCAACCACAATATTTATCATCTGAGATTAGGAAATAAATTCGAAAATTAAATTTTGTGGGGGTCCAAAAAACCGTCCTAATTAGTCAGACTAACTTGGACGGTCAACGGGTGACGTTTAAAATTTCTGACCCGGCATAAAATTAGGGTTCAAGCCTTCTTTTTCAATCGCCGCGTCCCGCAATGCTTGCGTATAGGCCTTGATGACCATTTTACGATACCCCCGATAAAATGGCCCACATAGCTTGAATAGCAAGCGTGCATAGAAATAGCTCAGCCAGGCCAGACTAACCACTGGATTGGCCCGCCAGCGTTTGATGGTGATGAACCGGTTGCGTAGGCCGTAGTAGAGCCGCCAATCTGGAATAAAGCTAGTCTTTAGGTCCAGCGACGGTAAATAGGTCTTGTGAATCAGCTTGGCCGCACTCACGTTGACTGGTTTGGACAACTTGGCCGTCCGGACCGCGTATTCACAGTCATCCCACCAAATGAAGAAGCCCGCATCGGCCACACCGACTTGCTTAACGATCGCCAGGCTCATGAAGACGCCGCAGAAAGTGTACTGGTCAAACTCAAAGTTGCCCGTGTATGCTGCTTCAGGCACCGCCTGCGTCCGAAAAGTACTCCAACTTGTGAAGCGATTGCGTTGATCCACTTGCAGACGACCATCTTCCACGTACACGCTCCCCGTCAGGATTTGGCGGTTCGGATGGGTCGAATGATACGCGATTAATTTTTCAAAATAGTCCGCTTCAAAAATGGCATCGTCATCAGATAACGAGACCCAGTCAAGGTTCGGGTCGGCCTGAGCAATCTGCATGCCCCGCGCAAACCCGCCAGCACCACCGATATTTTGGTCCAAATAGCGATAGTCGACCTGCGAATTCGTCAAGATACCCTGATGTTCCAGCAACGCACGCGTCCCATCGGTCGAATGATTATCAATGATGATGATCTTGGTCGGCGGCACCGTCTGATTCATCAGCGCCGTAATTGATTCAAGTAACAATTTTTTGCGGTTAAAGGTTACCACAACTGCCCCATATTGCATGTTCGTCCACTCCTAAATCGTTTCGTTGACCAGCTTTGGTCTGTCTTCTAATTGTGCCGTCATCACGATGGTAGAAATGCGAGTTGGCGCCCCAATCGTGCGTGCCAACCATCTCGATAGCCCGTCACGTAGGCTTTGATAAGTGGCCGCGCCTGGCCCCAGCGATTCCGGAAGAGTAGAATCGCCAGTAATTTACGTGCCAAAAAGCGGCGACAATACCAGCGCGTCACGCGATTAGCACCGCGATGCTTCAGTAATAACGCAATGCGGTTGCGCATCACATAATACTCTTTCCACGGCGCAATCGAGGCGCGCGTGTAAGTCGTTTTGTGTAAGACTTTGGCCGCACTAAGATTCATGAACCGGCCGTACTTCAACGCGCGGACCGCGTATTCAAAATCATCGAACCGAATAAAATAATCCTGCTCAGGCAAGCCAATGTCTTCGACCACTTGCCGGCTCATTAAGACCCCGACAAATGAGAAAATGTCATACATAAAATCCTGCGCGTAAGTGGCTTCACTGACTGGTTTGACCGTCAACGTTGCCGGATTCGTAATCAACTCGCGATGCATCATGTCGTGCGTGCCGTCCGGTAGTAGGACTGAGCCGGAAAAGACTTGTTGCTGCGGATGGTCAGCGATACCCGCCCGCATAGCCTTGAAATACCCCGGTTCAAACAGCGCGTCGTCATCTGAAATCGAGATCCAATCGCAGTCGGTCTGCAACGCCAGCCGCATTCCAGTCGCAAATCCCGCTGAGCCACCCAAGTTCTGTGCACAGCGGACATAGTGTAGCCGTTGATTATCGAAGTCAAAGCGCTGATTAATATAGTCCTCAGTCCCATCCGTCGACGCATTATCAATCACGAAGATGGTCTCCGGTGCCGCTTCTTGGTTCAGGGCACTCTCCAACGCTTCCCCCAAAAGTTGTTTTCGATTGTAAGTGACAATCACACATGCTATTTTAGCCATAAGCTTCCCCCAAAGTGCGTTCTATACTGGCAGTCGCGAACTAAATCAGTCCGCTGCCGTTCCCAAAATCACAGTGATACCTCACACTGCTCTAGTGTGCATTATAGCTAGAAGCGAAACACCAAGACAAGCACTTAAATTTTTAAGTTTGGTGAATTAATATTCTGTATTAAATAATCTGTGGAATGATATTAATGCGTTTTTGAGCTGGTGAGCGCAAAAAAAGCCACGGCACATTGGCACGTGACTGATGAGTTAGTACTGATTGAATTGTGTTGGACAAATCATTACCTGGTCAGTTGCTATTTTAATTAATTTTTCTGATTTTATTTGGATATAACTGGATATTGACCAATTTTTATTCGCGTTAACAGGGCTGATTGAACGTTTATGGCTAAAAAGTCACGTGACCATTCAGACATTATCTTCAAATTTAGAGTTTCAAAGATACCCCCATCTTACTATGCACATAAGCTATTATTTCTAAAAGTAATACTTATTCTTCGCCAAACTTACTTTCTTTCAGCATTACTATCGGTTGCCCGTGTTGGACGGAATGGTAACCCACTTTCCAATAAGCTCTGTTTGAAAAATAGATTGATCGTATTTTTGTATCACTTTGGCAATCCACATTGAACCTTATCTCTACTTGGTTTAAAAGGCTGGCCGTTCTCTAGAAGACTCTGCTTAAAGAAAAGATTGACAGCTGTCGACAAGTCCAATCCCATATCTGAATATAATTGCCTTAATTGACCCTTTTCAGACTTGTCAATACGCATTGCAAACACAGTCTTTTCATTTTATTTGCATTAACGCACGCCTTCAATATTCTCAAACCTCTACCTAGTGTCTAAGGGGCATTTTAACTATTATTTTTTGAGCCCATCCCTCTCCTTGGTCGAAATGGCAATCCATCCTCCACAAGGCTTTGCTTAAAAAATAGATTTACAGCCGTTGATAGATCTAACCCCATATCGGCATATAACTTTCTTAACTGATCTTTTTCATTTTTACTGATTCTCATAGCAAACATTGTCTTATCATCACTATTTGATGTCATGATTCATCCTCCCAGATACTAAGTTTTACAACTTCTTTATTTTAATTGGAAGCTGTTAGCGATATGGTTCATAATTGTCTACTTATCCTGAAACATTTTAGATAATACCGAAGCGAAACTCAAGTAACTATATTTTTTTGGAAATGCGAAACTAATTGTGATTAAATGGAAAATCAACAAACAGATACAACTAATCGTTAAGCAAACGATTCCTGACAGAATCAAGTTCAATTGCACACGCTGATATGCATATTGCATAATACCAATAATCGTAACACCAGTTACCAAATTAATAGCATAAAAGCGTATATAACTCTTGAAACTAGCTGTTAATGCCGATTGAAAAACAATTAGTGGTTCCCACCAGGCATTGATAGTTAGCTTAGCCAGTAGTGTTCCAATTACTACTGCGCTTATTCCCCAAGTCGTGTACTTGATCAAAACAATTGAAATTACGAAATTAACCAACGCCTCTAAAATTGATTTGTATCTCATTTCCCAATATGTTCCATATGCACTCATGAAATTTAAATTGGAATATCTCAGACTTGACACAAAGAAGTTAAAGACAATTAAAAAAGACAATGTTGGAGAAAGAATGAAACGTTTACCTACCCAAAATTGAATAAACGAAGGAAACAACAGTGCCATGGCAATTGATATGAAGAAAGAAACATAGCTCACCAGCTGTGAATATTGGAAGAATACTTCATTCTGTCTCTCTTGGCTTCCGGATACACGGAGATTCCCAATCGATGCAGTAACCGCACTAAAGCCTTGATTTATAACGCTACCCACACCATTCACAATTAAGGTATAATTCGAATACTGCCCGACTGCGGCCAAACCCAGAAAACTAGATAATAGTAAATTATCAGTTCCATACACAATTACTTCTCCAATCTTCGAAGCAATCATACCGACAATATTTTTCCGTAAATATTTTAGTGTTTTGGGGTTTACCTTTTCTGTCACCGGATCAGTTAAATAGCTAAAATGTCGATTAGCCAATCTAGAAATTTGTAAGTTGCTCAAAAGCGTAAATGACGCCTGAATGATTAAATAGATGTAATACGATTTAAACATGAACAAAAATACAATTTGTAATACTTGCATAATTACATTAAAAAACAGCTGATTCAAGGAATTAATGTAGCCCTCTTGGTTTGCAATCAATATGGATCGCTTATAACTCCACAAATATGATAGAACAGAATTTAGAAGATACAGTCCAAACGCAAGGTAGATATTACCTACGTTGTAACTTCCTGCTATCAGTTTCGGTAAAAAAATTGATACACAGCTACCACCCGCTACTAGCATCACTGCAACAGCATAATAGCATTTTTTATACAAGAGCATTAACGCTTTTACTTGGCCGATGTTATTCTCATTTAGTGGCTTGTACAAAGAAACAACGATAGCCGTACCAATTCCAAGTTCAGCAAACGAGAGAATATTAAGAAGATTGGTAAAAAGACCATTCAATCCTAAATATTGTTCACCAAGAACTCTGATAAAAATAGTTCGAGATATGAACGATAAAACCATACTCAAAAACTGCCCTATAATTGCGCTTGACGAATTGATTATTGATGCTTTTCTTCTAGTTCCCATCAAATTCTCCCATCTCTGAACTTAACAACTGTTTAATAGGCTATGAATTTCATAGCAAATGTCCCACTTAATAATACTGTACCCGCTACATACGTCTTCCCCAAATCTATTGAAATGCTCCTGTAACTTATTTAACAATTCAACCTCATTATTGATGATAACTAGATAAATCATGCTTGTCTCGGTAAATCCAATGCTAACTTTGCCCTTGGCTTTTCTCATTCAAATGTAGCATTTTAAAAAATTGCTTTACAATGTCGTGAAGTGCAAAGAAACTGACTGCTAATCCAAAACTGTAATCAGAAACTTTTAAAATAAACTTCGGGAAAGGACGTAACATTGTTCTATTTTCGTTAACTATCAAATCGTTGTCAAAGCTTCTCTTCAACGACTTATACAAGCTATATTTCTGTAAAAATATTTTTGCTGCGAAGTCAATCTCAGCAAACTTTTTTTCGGGAATTAATATGGTGGCATATTCTTTCGGAACGGTATTTACCAGGATGTCCATACCTTTCACATATGTTAACTTCTGAGTACTAAATCTTACATGAGTAATCGATGCTTTTCTTTGACGATAAACATAAAGTGAATCACGTATTGCAACAATTCTTGGATTGCTGTTAACCACCTCCGAAACAAATACTGAATCCTCCAGATAAAACAAGTCTTCGTTAAACTGTTTTTCTCTAATTTGGTCTCTCTTAAAAACTTTGTTCCATGCGAAACCGCCATACCCTCCCACCATGAATTGACTCCTGTATGCCTGTGAAGTAGAAAGCCCACCAGGATTTAAGATCAAATTATTTTCTCTTAATTCATCATGCTGTAAAGTAGAATAATTAAAATAAATAACATCAGGTGCATTATTTTCTTCAATTGTACTTAAAACTATTTTCAGTAAATTAGGGACAATATAATCATCGGAATCAACAAACACAACATAAGTTCCAGTTGCGTGTTGCAATCCTGTATTTTTAGTGGCGGCAGGACCTTTTTTCTTCTGAGAAAATGCTTTTATTCTTGCATCAGATTTAGCCCAATGCATACAAATATCTCTTGAAGAATCAGTTGACTCGTTATCAATCAACAATAATTCAAAATTACTTACTGACTGCTGCATGACTGAATCAATACATTTGCCCAGATAATCTTCAACATTATACACAGGCACTATAATAGAGAAGAGCGGTGAGGTTTCATACATTTCCGCCAGCTTCTTATCTCTATACATTAATATCTCCCTTCCGCGATTTACTCTTGCATGGATTGTAGTTTATTTTCAAGATTCCTAACAATTAGTTCAGAACTATGATCTGTGATTTCGTTAAAGTACTGATTGACTTTTATCCTGTCATTTTGGTGAGTTCGAGGATTAGCTATATATTTCTTAATTATCCGCATGAGGTTAACCATTGAATCAGAAACATGATAACCTGGAGTTACCGCATTATAATCAAAATTAAAGCCTCGTTTCGACCGATAATCTGAAATGTCATACGGTAAAAAAATAATTGGCTTATTCAATAAAAGATAGTCAATATATATCGAAGAGTAGTCGGTAATCAACATATCAAACTGGCTTAAAACCGTCATTATATCCTCACATTTGTCTTCATTAATAAACCTTATATGCTCAGTTTCTTTGATTTGAGTGTCGTTTTGATTTTGTAAGTGAAATCTGATAAAAATTACTGCATTATTTTTTGTGAGAAACGTTTCCAAACGTCCCAGGTCAAAATCTGGAAATGGAAAAAGTATCGTTTCTTTCCAATCTCTATAAGTTGGCGCATACAAAATCTTTGTCATCGAATCGAACTGTTCACTGTTAAAGGCCGAGGCAAGTGTTCCTTGCTTGTACTGAAACAAGACATCATTACGAGGCTGTCCTAATACTTTAATCTTTGAAGCATCGACTCCAAAACTATCGGCATATATTCTAATTAGCTTGGATGAGGTTGTGACTACCCATGTATATTTCCGACTGAATACTAATTTGGTAAATATTCTTTTTATTGAGTTCAAGTTATTCTCTTTCAAAACAATCTTTTTTAGCGGAACTCCATGCCACAAGTTAACCAGTATTCTCCTAGAACTTCCAAACAACAAATAAATAGGCAGACCCGCGGACGTGATCCAAACACCACCCCGCAAGGCAGTAACGATTCCAGAAATACTTTGGGTATTTATAAAGTGTGGACCATACTTGCCAGTTAAATTTGCCCTGAGGTTGGAATCATTAATAACAAAGTAGATTTGTTTTTCAGTATGTTTATTCAACAAGTGTTCGAATAGATAGCGTGAATTATAATTGAAATGAACATTTTGCGTTGAGGAGAATATCCAAACATTCGGATTTGGAGTAATTACAGCACTCATCAATTGTGCCATTACAGAAAAAAACAACATTTTTATTTTGTTCATCATTACAAATAAATTTTCTCTCGGTTTTCATATATTCGTATTTAGAGCCACCCAAAATGATATGGAATGATGCCAAACCATTCGGGTCGGTATAACTGTACAACTAGGAAATATGCCGATGACATCACGATGACGCACAAATGTTCCAAAAAGCGAATATTTGTGTTCTTGGTTGTACTAATAGCTCGCGGAATCAATACCAAATACGCAATATCAAAGTATGTCGCAATCCGATTTATTTGTGAATATTGTAAGGCAATCAGAGTAATTGATATAGAGACACATAACATTACGATAAAGAATTTCCATATTTTCAAATTAAATTCAGGTTTTATTCCTGTATCCTCCATTTTCGGACTATTAGACAGACAGGAAAATATAATAATAA
>NZ_JAGYGS010000044.1:0-24710 GCF_018991185.1 Lactiplantibacillus sp. 7.2.4 | reverse complement strand
AACAATTTCTTTTTCATAAACTCACTCCAATAAGTTGGTATAAATATTATTATAAACCATTGCGCCTATTTTGGTAGGTTTCGTTTATGACTAAATTTGAACAATTTGGTTAAGTATCAAGGCTAGATGGCGGCTGTGGATTCGATTTGCTGGTATATCTTTCAAGCTACATTGTTGTGAATAACGGTATTAGTTTACAATATAAAAGTATCGTTCTAATTAACAATTGTGAACTAGAACGATACTTGATTTAAGAACGGCAATCAACTTCTGATTTTTCATCTGACAATAACGGCCAAAGTTCAGTTACAACTTCCAAATCGTGCTTATTTCAAATTGCTAGACAGATCAACCTGCTTCTGGTCAATAATTTTTTTGGCAACTTCTGTGACAATTGACTACGAAAAACCTTGGATAAGAATGGGCTTGGTAGTGTATTTCATTTTTTTTGAAATGACCAATCACTATCAACGCAACACGACCACCTTTATCAGGATTGCGATTTTGAACTTTTCTTCCACCACACTACTGCAACGACTAATAATCCCCAAAAAATCAAGCCCTCAATTTTCTCCCTCAAACTGGTTCTGTCAACGCTAATCGTGACATGCTTAGTCTGCAATAATTTCATCTGTGGCTCCTCCACTTCCAAATTGATTTACGTTCATTGTACAGTTCTGTTACATGCTTTGACAACCAATTGTTTGCCGTTTACGTCTGTTCAGACAAGCCATAATTCGACAAGAACTCGTCAAAAAAATCGCTACTGCTCCAAAAGCAATAACGATCTTTTAATACTCGTTTCATCACCATAATTATCTTGTGATGCAGGCTAGCGCGAAAGCAGCGCAAACATCCCAATCACGGCGACTGAGTTATTAATAATATGAAGTGCCAGGCTATAACGAATATCATTAAACCAGACGTACGTCAGATTGAGCACGATGGCAATCGGCAAGTAAGCGATAATTGCGGGACTGAACGTCGTCGTGTGTGCCAATGCGAACAGGATACTTGAAAAGGCGACGGCAATTACCAGTCTTCCCCAACTCGTCAAACGTGGGAACAGCCACCGATACATCAACCCGCGAAAAATCAATTCTTCAATAATTGGTGCCAGCAGCGCCATCAAAATCACATTAAGTACTGGATTAGTGGCGAAAACCTTGTCTAGGATCACCTGGTTCTCCGGCGTTTGTTGCACGACCAGTCCTGAGAGCACATTGCCGAACTCTAATAAGGCAAACATCCCAACCAGACCCCAGATTGGTCGAGTTGGTCGTGGCAATCGACTGACCATTGGTGTTTGACGTCGATATAACCAAATTAACCACCAAATTAATAGTCCCAGTAAGACAAGACTCGCCAGTGCCGATAAAATAACACCAATTCCAGACGTCTTGTGCATAATGCTCGGTAGCATCGTCGGAATCATCGCCAATTGGTATAGCACGAATAATCCAATTAATTTGGCGGCATTAAGCAACCAACTGACTACGCGATTAGTTTGATTCTGTTTTGAATTTTGCATATGGCGTCCCCTTTTCATTCACTCGATTGTGGTCTAGCACAAATTGGTACACAGGTCAGCGCTAGTTGTTACTCCCCATTGATTGTTATAAGGGTACCACGAATCTGGAATTTTCACATGGATTGTCGCTGGTAAGATAGGCGGCTTGGTCGAACTTGGCCATTATGACATGCTCAAGCTGAACTCCGAACAAATTAACGGTTGTTAATGTAATCAAGCCGCTGTGCTAATTCAAATACGCCATAATGTTCTGATTGACGCATTTATTCCAATCTTTTTTGTTCTAATCGCTCGAATACATTATACTTAATGAATAAAATTATATTTTAAATGATTTATTTAATTAAATCATTCTATTAAATTTTTCATTTAAAAAACTAAATTTTACGTTTAAATATTATACAATACATTCATTGGAGACTATGACATGTCAGACAACACACAGAACAGCTTTATTCAAAGACTAATCAATCTTCGCGACAATCGCAACTGGTCCAAAACTGAGGTCGCCAGGAAATTGGGGTTGAGTAGCATGCAGCGCTACGCCAACTATGAGTATGGCACCAACGAACCTGATTCGAACATGCTGAAGCAAATCGCGGATTTATATGATGTGACTACCGACTACCTGCTTGGTAAGGATGATAGTCCCAAATGGGTCACGAATGATTTACGAAAATTTCTCGACGCGAATGCAGATTCGATGAGGTACGAAGGCAAAGCGCTGACGGCCGAAGAACAAAAACAAGTCCGAGTAGCGATGGCAATCATCTTCTGGGAGCGCCGCTAAGATTCTACCAGCTATCAGAATTGTGTGGTGGCACTTTAATCAGCCATCAGTACCATCCGGGTTCAGCAGTCATTGTATCCGAACTAATGACTCAACGGTTAACACAGATTATATTTCGACTCAACACTAACCGATTTGATCAGCGCTCGCTAAACGATCATCAATCACGAACAAGACCAGGTACTGATACATAAGAATTGGGCTGGGCAATCCGTGGACTGTCTAACCCGACCATGGGGAAAATTGTGCTTGTCAATTTCGATATGAGCCTTGTTCATTCATATAAAAGTAAACCTATTTTTCCTGGAATATCCAGATTTTGGTTAGGCTTTAACAACTTATGTCCAATAAACTGATCGACATGAAAAGCTGTAAAAAAGGGAGGAACTTCAACATGAAGTCAAAGAATTTAGCGCTCACTAACGGAATTGTTGGGTTAGTTGGCGGCATTATCTTATTATTCGGGGGCTGGTTTATTGCTGGTGGTATCCTAAGTGATGCAGCCAATGGATCAGTATCAGGCACATCTGGCACGGCAGGTTTCCTAACTATTTTGAAAATTGCTATTTTAGCACTCGGAATCATTGCATTAATTTATTATAAGGGTGACGACCGCGTTAACACTGCACCAGGCGTTTTACTCATTGTCGGTGGTGCAATCGCACTTATCCCATTCTTAGGTTGGGTCGGCGGCATTATCACAATTATTGGTGGCTCTTTATATTTAGCAACGTTAAAGCACTTCAGCCAACCACAAGCATAACTAGAACTTAAACCAGGCCGCACTCATTGAGTTACGGTTACATAAACTGGTTACTTTTAAGCCTTACTGAGTAGTTTTACTACTGGGTAAGGCTTTTTAAATTTATCAAAACAGCTACTTCCGTTGGGATTCCATTACAATCGGTCTCAATACAAAAATCCGTTTTTTACTCACTTCATAGCAAGTTGTGAGTAAATAACGGATAAACTAGTCTTCAACTTATTTGCCTGCAGGTGCAAATTTATTTCAAGCGTCTCACTTCCCAGGTCCCCACACTAGTCTTGAAAGCGCTGAAAACTGACACACCAGCAATTTAACCAAACGAATTCAACTTCGAGCTTCTTACCCAGCACAAACGCAATCCAACTGATCATATCAAAGCTGGCATTCTGCCCATTTCAATCCGCGCAATCGTTGACGGTAGCACATCCGCGTGTTCTGCCAATTCAGATTGTGTCAACCTAGCACGTTCACGCGCATTTGGCAGTGCAACAGCAGTTTCTAGCTTAGTAGATTCGGCAGCGACATCAGCTTTAAATTCGGTGTCCTTGAGTGGTTCATCGAGATAATCGTCAAAAGGAATATTTGTCGCCATGAAATTAACACCTTAATTATCTTCCCAAGTAGTTCTGAACATACGTATCCATTCGATAAAACGGATAAACTTGTCGTATTGTGGCCGTCATCTTTGCACGCAAATCCGCTGCATACATCTGATGGACGCCCACCAGACCTTCAATATCAATGTCATCATAGTTGGTGAGTTGATGCCGGATATAATTATCAACCCATCGATTTTGATCAGTAACTGGAGCATTCTCCAAATCTTGCAAAATTGGGGGTGCCCAATCGATGTGCTCAGGCATTCTTTCATAATACTTTTCAGTCTCAAATTTTAGTTTGCTGTCCAATGCATTCTTGAATAGCTTGGCTGATTTGACCTTTCGAACCCGAATATCCAGGTTATCAATAATGGCCTTCGTTTGTGCGAACTTGGTTTCAGCCGCCTTCTTGGCACGTTGCTGATTTTTTGCATGCGTTGCATCATAGTGGACCTTTTCCGTTTTGAACACTACATTCTCATGACATTTCACGATGTCTGCATACGTGAAATACTTGACTTCACCACTGCCAAAAGGATTTTTCTCAGCGTAGGCAGCGCATATTAAGCCCAAATTCTGAATTTTATTAAAAAAGCGGACATTGACCCCTAACAAATTCCGTGTATCAGTAGCTGTCGTCGTCACATGTGAATACAAATACCGTTTTAATTTTGCACGGACAAGCTTATTATTTCCAGCCCGTTTCATAATTGCAGCCCGATAATCCACCATTTTTGACTTACTGCTGAACGTTTCAAACATCCTTTGAGTCAAAAGTAATTCAGCCAGATCTTGTAACTCAGCTTTCCGTATTCTATTTAGCAACAATTCTAGTGATGGCAACGTTAAACACATAAGTGATCCCCCAAATCAAAATATTGATAACTTCAAATACTAGATGTGCTTTTCTATCAGGATAACGACAATCAGTCTTCCACTACAGTGAGTTACTCTAAGACGTCGCCCAACTAAACCGTTTCACGCCATCATCATCTTCAGCATCATGATGGGCAAACTGATAATTAAAATCCAGTTGGAGCAGCCACTTGGCACTCAAACCCGTCGCACGTTCAATTTTACGCGCCACTTCAATGCTCATGTAAGCACGCCGATTCAAGATAAATGAAAGCTGCTTTTGCGAGATGGCAATGTGCATGGCAAGTTCTGATTGCGTCACGTGATGATAGTCCATCAGTTCTTTTAACGCATCCGCTGCTGAAGTCGTCGGAACAACATTCATTTCGACCGCATGATTAAACTCAACTTTAAACACCGATACTACCGCCTTTCTTACTCAACGATTATTCTGGAAACCGACAAACACTACTGCGACATTTTGTAAAAACTGATTTACATTCTTTAATGCAGGACACTTCCACTGCGAGCTAAAGCTTTATTCATCACTATCATTGACCAATCAAGCCTCATCCGTGCTAATAAATTGCTCAAGCCACATAACCAGATGCAAGATTGTGACTAAAAAGGACGACAAGCCTCTTTACCGAAAAAGAAACTTATCGTCCATCAAAGTGGATTGCATCATTGAAAACAATCCAATATCTAGCTTGTTAAAAACAACTGTGGGGGCTACTCCCACTCGATCGTCGAAGGCGGTTTACTCGTTACATCATACACGATGCGGTTGACGTGATCGACTTCATTGACGATCCGGACGGAGATCTTTTGCAAGACGTCCCATGGGATTCGTGCGAAGTCGGCGGTCATGCCGTCGATTGAGGTTACGGCGCGGATACCGACTGTGTAGTCGTAAGTCCGACCGTCGCCCATGACACCGACTGACTTGATGCCTGGTAAAACGGTGAAGTATTGCCAGATATCGCGGTCTAAGCCGGCTTTTTTGATTTCATCGCGTAAGATGAAGTCGCTATCGCGGACGATTTCTAGCTTATCTTCCGTGATTTCGCCAATGACTCGAATTCCGAGGCCGGGACCTGGGAATGGTTGACGCCAAACGAGGTCAGACGGCATGCCCAGCTTTTCACCGAGTTCCCGTGCTTCGTCCTTGAAGAGCGTCCGGAGCGGTTCAATCAACTTGAACTGCATGTCTTCTGGCAACCCACCAACGTTATGGTGTGATTTGATTGTTTGTGCTGTGGAAGTCCCACTTTCGATAACATCGGTATAGAGCGTTCCTTGCGCAAGGAATTCCATCCCGTGTAACTTAGTGGCTTCTTCGTCGAACACTTGGATAAATTCGTTACCAATAATCTTACGCTTCCGTTCAGGATCACTGACCCCAGCGAGTTTGCTTAAGAAACGGTCCTTGACATCAACTTTGATGATGTTCAGGCCGAATTTACCTTCCAGGCTCGCCATCACTTGGTCAGCTTCGCCCTTCCGTAACAAACCGTGGTCCACGAAGATACTCGTTAATTGGGTGCCGATTGCCTTGTGCAAGAGCACACCGACCACGCTCGAGTCTACCCCGCCAGAAAGGCCCAGTAAGACCTTCTTGTCGCCAACTTCTGCGCGGATCTTTTCAATCTGCATGTCAATGAAATCATCCATTGACCAGTTGGCTTCAGCTTGGCAAACGTCAAACGCAAAGTGCCGTAGAATATCATTACCGTAATCGGTGTTCCGAACTTCTGCATGGAATTGAATCCCATACAACTTCCGGTCAACATCTTGAATTGCCGCAATTGGACAGTTCTTAGAAGTTGCCACCACGTCAAAGCCATCTGGTGCTTGAGTGACCAAGTCACCATGACTCATCCACACTGACTGTTCAGCTGGCGTATCCTTGAACAAGGTTGCCGAGTCACTCGTCACGTTGATGTTTGCCTTACCGTATTCACGGTTATCAGCTGATTCAACCTTTCCGCCCGCAAGCGTATAGGTCATCAGTTGCATCCCGTAACAGATTCCCAAGATTGGTAAGCCCAAGTTGAAAATCTCCGGGTCAACCCGAAAGGCGCCATCATCGTAAACACTGTTGGGGCCACCTGAAAAGATAATACCTTTCGGGTGACGGGCCTTGATTTCTTCAGCGGTAATCGTGTTCGGAAGTAGTTCCGAATACACGCCGAAATCACGAATGCGCCGGGTAATCAATTGATTGTACTGACTACCGAAATCCAATACCAAAATGGAATCGAAAGACGCGGTATCCGTTTTTGCCAAGTTGTTCACTCCTTTGGATTAATTAATGCTCAATAGGTCTATCATACTGATTTCTAAACGTTCGGTCAACAAGTATGAGAAATTTCTTAGGCGCTAATATTTGCGGAAATACACGGCATCAATCACGTGGTGCGCGACTTTGTGTAAAATTAAATCCGCACGATTGCGCGTTGGTAAGATATAATCATTCAAGTTTTTCAAGTCAACCTCTTCCCAGACGCGCTCAGCCATCGCCATCGCGTCCTTGGGATCGCCAATCGCCCATGGATAGAAGTAGTTGGACGGATCTTGAAACGCCGTCTTCATCAGCGCTTTGAACCGTTCCAAATACCAATCTTCAATCAAATCCGCATCCGCATCGACATACACTGAAAAATCAGTAAAATCACTAATGTAAATCGCCTGATTCGTCGGCAGCTGCAACACGTTGATGCCTTCGATAATCAAAATGTCTGGGTGCGTGATCACATCAAAGCGATTTGGAACGATGTCATACGTCTGATGCGAATAAACGGGGGCCTTAGCCAGCGGTTTGCCACTTTTCACATCGTTCAAGAATTGAATCAAACGCGGCATGTCATAGCTTTCCGGAAAACCCTTGCGTTCCATCAGTTGCATTTTCTTCAACTCGGCATTCGGATATAGAAAACCATCCGTCGTAATCAACTGGGTACGCCGGTCCGGATACAAATATTTAAATAAAATTTCTAATAGTCGCGCGGTCGTCGTTTTCCCCACCGCCACACTACCTGAAACGCCAATAATAAACGGCGACTGGCGGTTCTGCCGGTGCAAGAACACCGACTCAGTCTCGCGCCATGATAAGTAGTGCTCATATTTAGCTTGCAATAAATGCGCGAATGGCATGTAAATATCACGGACATCATCCAAGCTGATCCGGTCATTAAACGCCTTGATTTCATGCAAATTAGCTGCAGTTAAAGGAACTTGGTGCTGATTGTTACGGTAAAATTGCTTCCACTGTTCACGTGAGAAGCGATAATAGTTCATCTGATCTTCCATGATTTTGTCTGCCACCATTACTCAATTAATGGATAGATTATAACATGAAAACCTTATCAATCGCTGGGTGAAATTTTAATTGTGCCGCGAATTTTGTGGGAAACTATCGAATCCTCATCCAATTTTAGCGTAGTGAACACACCCCAACAAAAAAGCACCTCCAATCACGGAGATGCTTCAAATTATTCATCCATTTATCTATTCACTTAGCGCCGCACCATTAGTCGCAATCACATTTTTCATCCACTGGTAAGACTTCTTAGGTGTTCGTTTCAGCGTTCCATGGCCCTTATCATCCATATCAACGTACACAAAGCCATAGCGTTTCTTCATCTCACCGGTTGATAGGGAAACCAAATCAATTGGCGCCCACATGGTGTAACCGAGACATGGTACATGGTCGATATTGATTGCATCCGCCATCGCCGATAGATGGTCGCGTAAATAGTCGATTCGATAATCATCTTCGACATAGTCGTTGGCATCCGCCTCGTCAACAGCACCCATCCCATTTTCAACAATAAAAATTGGTTTCTGAATGCGGTCATAGATTTCATTCATGCAGTAGCGTAGCCCCAGTGGATCGACCGGCCATCCCCAAGATGTATTTTCCAAATAAGGATTCGCGCTGCCACCAACGTTGAACCAGTCATCGCCGGACTTGGTCGTATTGGAACGGTAATAACTAAAGGCAATATAGTCAAGTTGCCCACGTTTTAACGTGTCCACATCTTCCGGTGCCATCTCCAGCTTCTCAACGCCATGCCGCTGCCACAATTCTTCAGCGTAGTTAGGATAGTAGCCACGTCCCATCGTATCAACAAAATACCAATTTTCTCGCCGCGCTTGCAAATGATGAAACATATCTTCTGGCTTGCAAGTGGCCGGGTAAAGTTCACTCATGGCATACATCGCACCAAATTGACTCTTAGGCATTAATTGGTGGCCCAACGTAACCGCTTTGGCTGAAGCAACGAACATATTATGTGCGGCTTGGTAGCGATCCTGACCGCTCGCCTTTCGAACCCCAGTTGGGCCAAACCCACGGACGGCGTTGATTTCATTAAACGTTAACCAATAACGACAGCGGTCACCAAAATTTTCAAACAACGCTTTCGCATATTTGACATACGCATCAATCACGTGCCGTGACGTCCAACCGTTATACTTCAGCGCTAAATGCATCGGTAGCTCATCGTGACAAATGGTAATCAGGGGTTCCATATCATACTTCGCCATCTCATTGATTACATCATTATAGAACTGAATTCCGGCCGCATTCGGTTCATTCTCCTCACCGGTTGGAAAAATTCGACTCCAGCATACGGAAAACCGGAAGACGTTGAAGCCCATGCCAGCCATCAGCTTGATATCTTCTTTGTAATGATGATAAAAATCCACCGCCTGATGACTTGGATAATACTGATTATCTAAAAATACGGGTTGGGCTTCTTCTGGAACATCTTCTGCCAAAATAAACGAACTCTTCGGCGTAATTAACTGACCATCTGGCATGCGAAGTGTATGATGCCGGGGCGCATTTTTAGAGCCATCGGTTTCATAATCATGCGATAGCACGCCGCGGCCGCCTTCGTTAAAGCCACCTTCATATTGAAAATCAGCGGTCGCCCCGCCCCACAAAAAATCTGCTGGTAATTGTTTGGTTGTCATATCAATTCGTCTCCTCATCTAATCTTGTTCCAACTTTTACACGACCCTGACGCTGCAGCTGAATCGTTTGACCATTGGCATTCGTCACGATCAACATCGTCGTTAAATCATAGCCCTGCTTTTGAATCGCACTCCGATCAACCCGGACAATCGGTTGACCAGCTCGAACAGTTTCACCCTGTTGAACTAATACATCAAAACCAGCGCCTTTTAAATTAACGGTATCAATCCCGATGTGTACGAGCAATTCAACGCCGGTTGCGGTCACGATACCAAACGCGTGCCCGGTGGGAAACATTGTTGCTAAAGTCCCATTGGCTGGTGCGCAGATAAAGTCGTTGTCTAATCGCAGCGCCACGCCATCACCCAACACGCCACTGGCAAAGGTTTCATCGTTGACTTGACTCAAATCACATAATTCCCCATCACTAACAGCAACAATGGCATCATCCGGATAGGTCGTTTGAACGGGTTCAGTGACTTTTGCTGCAGGTTGTTCATCGATTCCCAACACATACGTCACGATAGCAGATGTGACGATGGCCACGACGATTCCGATGACCATCGCTAAAACAGTTTGCTGGAAAATTGGTAATGCGAGTAAATTGGAATATCCCATCACGTAGGCTTTTGCGCCCAGAATGCTGGCGACCATTCCACCGACAAAGCCCCCGGCCATCACGCCATACATTGGTTTACGGTATTTTAAATTGACGCCATAAATTGCTGGCTCAGTCACACCGGCCACGATACAACCCACCGCTAACGAGATACACTCACTTCTGAACTGCGCATTTTTAGTCCGCGCTGCCACTCCCAAGTTGGCGCCACCTTCAGACATATTATGCAAAATAAACGCGGGTCTTAAGATGGCATCGTAACCTGGATTGCTGAGTAACTGTGTCATAAATGGAGCTAAGGCCGTATGCATCCCCGCCATGACCATCCACGGTAGTGCCGCAGCTAATAGTCCAACCGCCAACGGACCAACCGTACTGTTCAAGAACATGAAAACAGTTGCGATAACTTGTCCAAGCATATTTCCTAGTGGCCCAAGAATCAAATACCCGAGTGCACCAGCGATAAAGATTGTTCCCATGCCGACCAGGACCGACCGAAAGATACCAGGAACGATTTTATTCAAATACTGTTCTGCATAGTACGCCACCACCGCAATCAGCAACGCAGGCAATAACGTTGAACCGTATGATAGTAAGCTGACATGTACGCCAAATAACGTGACATTTTTGGCGCCTTCAGTGACCAAACTGGTGTAATTGCCGTGCAATAGTGCAGCTGTTGCAACCATGGCATATACCGGTGTGCCACCCAATTTGTTTGCCGCACCATATGCCACAATGATTGGCATGAAGTAGAATGGCGCGTCTGCAATCGCAGACAGCAACATATACGACGGCGTCTTTGAGTAAGCGCTATCAATAAACGTCACAATTAGTAATAGCACCACTTTTAACATCCCACCCGCAATCAAGCCAGGAATTAGTGGCGTCATAGACGCTGAAATAAAACCGATAAATTTACTGCCCCAGTTCTTCCAAGTCAATGGTTCCTTCTTTTGCGACAAATCATCCAAATTCTCATCGACAGCTGCGCCCGCTGTGACATTGTAATTCTTCACGATTGCTTCATACGTTGGAATTAAGTGTTGCCCCAAAATGACCATGTATTGTTCACCGGCGTATACTACACCGAGCACACCATTCAAATCTTCTAGCGCTGCCTTGTCTGCTTTGCTGACGTCTTTCAAGTTAAAACGTAAGCGTGTCATACAATGATTCACCATCTGGATATTTTCTTCACCACCGACATTTTTAACGATGGCCGCAGCTAACTTTTGATAGTCCATTGCCGTACACCTCTTTTTTGACAAAATTACCATTCCGTTTTGATAAATTTATCATACCATCACGACAAAATTGTTGTCAATAATAATTTTGATAATATTTTTTGACAAAATTGTCAGTGCTGAGTACACTTGAATTAAAATTACACTCAGGAGTACCCTCATGACTATCATTGAAAGTATCAAACAACACCAATCCACATTTTCAAAATCTGAACAAAAAGTCAGTGCCTATTTGCTGAAATACCCTGAACATGCCGAGACCTTCACGATCACAAAACTGGCCGACCGGGCTGGCACATCAACTTCAGCGGTATTGAGATTCTGCCAATCACTGGGCTTCCAGGGGTTTAAAGACTTTCGATTTGAAATGATTGCCTATCTACGGCAGCAACGGCAAAAGCAAGCCCCAACAAGTGGCAACAGTCAATTCCTCAATCAATACTTAGCGGCCATCACTCAGTTACAAGACCTTGATCAAACGGCCATTCATCAGCTGATTAAGGCACTGCTCAATCCTCAAATGACTTATTTGCTGGGCATTCACTACTCCTCACTCCCAGCTAAACAACTCTTCTGGGGATTGGCGGACCTTGGCTTGCTGTCTGAATACGCCTATGACTATATTAACGCGGCTCATATCACTAATACGATGCGGCAGGATTCGACCCTCGTCCTATTTTCAATCAGTGGCACAAAAGCGAACTTCAACCATTTTCTGGCGGCATCAGCCACTAACCTGCCTAAGAATTCCTTTTTAATTACGATGAATGCAAAAGCCGAGTTAGCGGACTATTTTAAACATACCATCGTCCTCCCCGGATATCAGTCCTCTAATCGCTCAGTTGTTGATATGCAGGCGATTTCGATGATATTTGTTGAATATCTGCTTAATCTGATTCACGAACAGGCCTAACTCAGCGTAATCACCCAAATCCAGCGCACAACAAAATCGCGCATCACTGTCAAAAAACAGTCATGCGCGATTTTCATTCACGGCCGGATTTTCATTCACGCTAATTAATTGTTAATCCTGCAGCGACCTCGTTGGCTTCACTAAACAGGTCGGCGATAATATCCTTGACCGGCCGAATCGTCGTCAACATCCCCGCGACTTCACCAGCCATTGGCGTGCCATGGGTCATGTCGCCCTCATTGACCGCTTTGGCAAACGAGCCATCCGCTAAGGCGTGCAACTTTTCAGCGGGCGCATTGCTTTGTTCTAATTGCAAATAATCTTCCAACATCGGGTTACGCAGCGCCCGGACGGGATCACGCTGACTACGGCCAGTAACGATCGTATCGGTATCGCTGGCCGCCAAGACGCGTTGTTTGTAACTCGCGGGTACTGGGCACTCTTCGGCGGTCAGGAAAATCGTCCCACACTGAACCCCCTGTGCACCGAGGGCAAACATCGCTGCGACTGAGCGACCATCGCCGACCCCACCAGCCCCAATCACTGGAATATCCACAGCATCCACGACCTGTGGCAGTAGCGCCATCGTTGACGTCTGACCGATATGGCCACCAGACTCTTGGCCTTCCGCAACAACCGCATCCGCCCCAGCTGCCACCATCTTATGGGCATGATGAACCGATGCGATTACCGGAATCACTTTAATGCCCGCCGCATGCAGTGATGGAATGTATGACGTCGGATTACCAGCACCAGTCGTGACGACTTTGACCCCCTCGTCGATAATGACTTGGGCCAATTCGGGGCAATTCTTCATCTGTAACATCAAATTGACACCAAAGGGTTTATCCGTCATTGCTTGCGTGGCCCGAATCTCCGTCCGCAATTGCTCAGCTGATAAGCCCGCTGACCCTAGCACGCCCAGACCACCGGCTTCAGAAACCGCACCGACGAGCTCATGGGTCGCGATGTGCATCATTGCGCCAGAAAAAATGGGGTATTGAATGCCTAACATTTCAGTAATTGACATGGTTAAGTCCTCCTCGAATCACTTGCCGTTGTCACAAAGCTTGTTTGACTTTTCACGACGTTGACCATCTCGACCAACCGTCGTCGCTGAGTGATTTCAAATTTATAAGTTAATTCTACAACTTGCAAGCCAATAATGATAGCGCTTTATTCACTTTAGATTCACTGAATTCAGCCTAATGTTTCGGTCTAGCAATTAATTACTTTTCTCACAATCACTGAGCGTTTCACAGACATCCCCGCCACCCAGGTTACGCGCCCAGACCGACGATTCGCATCTACAGTGGCCATTTCAAATAGAGCGTTCGTCGCTTAAAAGCACCTCTCAAGCAATCAACTAGCAGTCAGTCAACAACTCCCCTCAGGCAACCGGGCAACAGCCCCAAAGTCCACCTCACAGGAAAACAGGTAACAGCCTAAAAGTCCGTCCACCCGCAAACGGCCGCCATAAAAAAAGCACCATCACCACGCGGGCAACAGTGCTTCAGCCTAACAGCCAGGACGCATCTTATTTTTAATACATCTTAGCTTTACTGAATCTTAGTTCCAATTCATCATAATCTGAACAAGTCTGATTTTTAAACCTTAGCCTCATCAACCGTATACAGCTGCTCGTCAACGCGGGCCAATAATGGTGACAGTTCGCCGACCGCCACGATGGTTAGTTCATGCATCGCCCGGGAGCAGATCGTGTACAGTAATTGACGCTCATCTTCACGCTGATAATTGGTCTTATTAGCGTTCCATACGATGACCGCGTCGAATTCTAGCCCCTTAGCCAAGAAGGATGGGACCACGATGACGCCAGGCGCCAACCGCTGATTTTCAGTTTGAATCAGCGTGACCTGTTCACCACGGGCTTTGAGCGCCTTAGTCAGCGCTTCACATTCGGCTAAGGACTTGCCGATAATGGCCGTCGTATCCCGTTCAGAATCGTTCATCGCTAACTGGTCAATGACCTGGTCGACACCCGCTTCAAAATCAGGTGTGACACAGACATTTGGCCGGTCGCCTTGCCGATCAAAGGCCGTTACTGCTTCACCGTTGACCAGGATTTCCTTAGTAAAGTCGGTAATCTGTTGCGTTGACCGGTACGACTTAGTCAGCTGCACGACCCGGGTCTTTTCAGGGTCAAAGAGCGTCGCCAATTCACTAATCAGTGAATGACTGTTTTCCTTAGTAAAAATCGCTTGGTTCAAGTCACCGAGCATCGTGAAGCGCGCTTGTGGGAAGCTGAACTTCAAAAATGCCAGCTGAAAGGCATTGTAGTCTTGAATTTCATCCAAGAAGACGAACCGAATATCACGCTGTCCACGTTTACCGGTCATCAAGTCATGCAAGTACATGTACGCTGAAACGGTGGTCAGTGAGATGTGGCGGTCCTTGATTTCTTGTAGCTTCTTCTCGACCGTTGCATCCCAATCCGCCGCTGAGATACCGTAATCAGCTAGTTTGATAATCTTTGGCACTTCGCGTAAGAAGTGGGCGTATTGCATGTTGATGCTCAGGAAACGGTTACGGACAATTTGGGTCCGCGCTTTCCCTAAGCGCTGCATGACGATTTTACGTGCCAGGAACTTGAATTCCTTATCGCCGTTCTTGAATTCCCGCGGTTGGTTACCGTACAACTGGTTGATTTCTTCACGCGACAAGTCTTGGACCGCTTCTTCGACCCATTTAGAGCGCATCTCAGATTCGACCTTGCGATTCAAGATTTTGATCAATTCTTCCTTCGTCGCGGATAACCGGTTGCCAAGATGGTAGTTTTCGTTGAACGAGTAGTAGATTTCCTTAATCTTTTCCCGGGAAATAATCACCTCATCGTTCAAGGTAATATTACGAAAACGCATGTCAGATTGTTCCAAATGCCGGCTGTACGTTGTGACTGCGTTGAAAAAGGCTAAACTACCTTCCAACTTCGTGATTTTGGCCATTTGCGGCGTGTTTTCAGTTTCAAACCGCTGTTGCAACGTCTCGACTTGCATATGGGGCAAACGATATGACGCATATTGGAAGTACGTCATTTGCACCATGTTTTGCTCACCAAGTTCTGGCAACACTTGGTTGATATAATCATTAAATAATTGGTTCGGTGAGAATAGGATCACTTGGCCGGCCGTCAAGTTGCCGCGGTAGCGATACAGTAAATACGCCACGCGTTGGAGCACGGACGACGTCTTCCCAGAGCCAGCTGCCCCTTGGACAAACAGTAAATCTGAGCTGGTATCACGGATGATCGTGTTTTGTTCCTTTTGAATCGTCGTAACGATGCTCTTCATCTTGACGTCCGACTTCTCATCCAAGACTTCCAGCAACATCGAATCACCAACGACCTCATCCGTATCATAAACCGTCAAAATTTGGCCATCTTCGACCATCAACTGACGTTTCAGCTTCACATTGACGGTCTGTTCCCCATCCGGCGTCTGATACGTCACATCACCCAGGCCGCCATCGTAATAAATACTGGAAATCGGTGCCCGCCAGTCATAAATCAGAAAATGGTCGGGCGTGTCAGAAAATGAGCTCAAGCCAATATAAATCGTTTCAGACTTTGGTTCACCCTTTTCATGAAAATCAATCCGAGCGAAGTAAGCATTCTTCTCTAACTTTTTAAGCGTGGATAACTGCTTAGTCGCGTGTTTCCAACTATTTTGCCGTTCATCCATCATTTGTTGTTGCTGACGCACGGATAATCCGGTCTCCATCATGCCTTCGTAACTATCCGTTTTAATGTTGATGTTATTCAGCAAGTCCCGCTTGATATCAGCCTGATCCTGTTCCGAGCGCGTAATGGTCTGGCTTTGTTGTTCTTCAGCCACCTTAATTTTTGCGACGACGTGATCTAAGTGTTCCTGTTCTGCAGCTTTAATTGACTTAGCCATTGAACGCCCTCCATTCCTAAATATCGAACAATAATTTTATCACTATCCGCGACGCGACTCAATTAATAACCCATGAAACCAGCCGCTTTTCGCTTTTTCGCGTAAAATTGTTTGAACATTTGGTTACCAAAGTTATGAATGTGTTAAACTAAAGTAAATGTAACCGATTACATCTGTTTTTCATGGCCACAGCAGTTATACTAAATGCAACTTAAATTGGAGGTGGCGCCGTTGGTCAATTTACTTACCAGTCTAACCCATTTGGAACAGAGCATTGGGCCCTTACTCACAACGCTTGGAAGTTGGAGTTACATCCTATTATTTGCGGTCATTTTTCTGGAAACTGGAATGATCGTATTTCCATTTCTACCAGGAGAATCGCTGATTTTTCTCGCCAGCACGATGGCCGCGACGCACAGTGATGCCCTCAGCATTCAAATCTTAGTGCCGGTCTTCTTTGTTGCCGCCGTCATTGGTGACACGGTCAATTTCGAAATTGGCCGCCACCTGATTCGATTACCATGGCTCCAACGGCACCTCCCGCAGGACAAGCAGATCAAAACACAACACTTCTTCACCAAATACGGGGCCAAAGCTGTCATGTTTGGCCGCTTCGTCCCACTCGTTCGGACTTTTGTACCACTGAGTGCGGGTGCTTCTAAAATGCCACAAGCATCCTTTGCCCTCTGGAACCTGATTGGTGTCGGCATCTGGGTCAGCGTCGGTTGCTCACTCGGCTACTTCTTCGGTTCCATCGACTTTGTGCAGGAGCACCTCTCACTGTGCTTCTTAGGCATCATGGTGGTCGCACTGGTTCCCGCAATGCTCGCCGCGGTGGTCAAAACGATTCGGCAACGGACGGTTTCGCAATAGGTTAGTGAAAAAAAGAGGTTTGCCTCCGAAAAGGCAAATCTCTTTTTTCCGACGCCATTTCAAATTCTCTATAGCAAAAACCCGCTTAGCCTATCGACTGAGCGGGTTTTTGGAAAACGTTTAAACTTAAAATGGTTACAAGCCAAATTGACTTGTCTGTTTGTTTAAAATAATGATAGCGCTTTCTTCGACGAAAGTCAACCATCTCCTCAGCTTTACTTTTCCCCACCCCCACACGTCTTTCCTTTTCAAATTCAGCCAAAAAGTGTATCCTTTCAATGACTTAAACAAAGTGGAGGGATTGGATGAAAACGACCAAATTAATGGCTTATCAAGCTGAATGGCAAGCACAAGCCGTCCATTATCAGGCGTTGCTCAGCCAGCAGCTCGGGGCCAACTTATTAAAACACAGCCACGTTGGCAGTACGGCCATGCCACAACTATTGGCGCGGCCAATGATTGATATTGCGCTACTCGTGGAAGACGCCACGGCTGCCATCGCCAAACTTGCGGCGCACCTCGTTGCAGGGACGAACCAAACGTATGCGGTCGTGCTTGACGGTCAGTTGATCCATGTGATCATCACGACCGACGCTGACCAGTACCACCAATTACTGACCTTCCGCGACTATCTCAATGCGCATCGCACTGACGGCCGTAAGTATACGGCGATTCGGCAGAAGGCGGCGAAAGATGACGCCACTTATCTAGAAACCAAGGCGGCATTTATGGCCAGCATCAATGACAAAGCTCAAGGCTGGCTGCGGACCAAGGATTTACATGAGCACCATGACCGGACCGTGCGTGCCGAACTGGTGAACATGTGCCTGATTACCGACCCGCAGACGGGTAAGGTCCTCGTCGAAAATAAAATCGACGCTCAGTGGTCTGGGTTGACCTTCCCAGGTGGCCACGTCGACCCTGGGGAATCTCAGGTGGCGGCGATCAAACGTGAAGTCTTGGAAGAGACCGGCTTGACCGTCGAACAGCTCAAGCTTGTTGGCACGGTCACCTGGGTCGAAAATGACGCTGGCGATGTCTCGCTGGGGACGCTTTACACCACCAGCCAATTTCATGGTGACCTGTTAGTCGGCTCTTACGAAGGCGCCATCAGCTGGCAGCCCCTGAGTGCCTTGACGCCTGACAAGTTGGCGCCGGGCGTCGATCAAATGTTAAAAGTCTTGACCGATGACCAACTCAGTGAGGCCTTCTGGGGCGCTGACGACGATCAACTACGTGTGTACTAAAACGAATCGAGGGATTATTTCATGGATCAAGTTTCCTTAGTCATTATTCTATTAGCGGCCCTGTTGATTCCGCTCATTATGGCTAAATTCAAAATCAACAGCCTACCCACCGCGGTGATGGAGATTATTATTGGGATCATTCTCGGACCGAGTGTGTTCAATTTTGTGAACACCTCCGATTTGATTTCTCAACTATCGACGATTGGGGTCATCGTCCTGCTGTTTCTGAGTGGGTTGGAAATCGACTTCAGCTTATTTAAAAAACGGCGCACAGAACTCACGCCACTGGAACAGAAAAACGCGGTCAACACACCGAAGTATTCACCGGTGCGGCTGTCCGTTTACGCGTACGGAACGATCGTCGTGTTGTCCTTGGGACTAGCCGCGGCATTTAAAGCCAGTGGCCTCTTCAGCGATTTCTGGCTCGCCACGATTTTATTTGGGACGATCTCCCTGGGTATCGTGATTGCCGCTCTAAAGGAACAAGAACTACTGAGTAAGGCGTTTGGGCAAACGGTCCTCCTGATTTCCGTCTTCGGTGAACTCGTGCCCATGATGGGGCTAACGCTTTACGCCTCCGTCTATGGTAGCAATTCACAAAGTCTCTGGCTACTGCTACTGATTTTAGCGGTCGCCGCCCTACTGCTCTTGCGGTTCAAGCCATTTTTCCGCTTCTATCAAAATATTAATAAATCAACAACGCAGCTCGACATCCGCCTGGCATTCTTCCTGATCGTCACAATGGTCACCGTGGCGGAATCAGTGGGCGCCGAAAATATCCTAGGCGCGTTCGTTGCCGGAATCGTGTTGAAACTGCTCAACCCGAGCGAAACGACCCGCGAACGTTTGGATGCGATCGGCTACGGCTTCTTCATTCCAATCTTCTTCATCACGACCGGGGTCGACTTGAACTTGCGGACCTTGCTGACGAGTGGCAAGACGCTGTTACTGATTCCACTGTTCTTCTTGGCCTACATGATTGCCAAAATTGGGGGCTTCTGGATTTTAAAACTGCGCTTCAAACAAGCTAACGCGCTAGCTGGGACCGCCCTGACTGCGACAACGATGACGATGGTTTTGGCCGTCTTGCGGGTCGCTAAGTCGATGAAGACCATCACGACCGACCAATCCGGTGCCTTCTTACTAGCGGCACTCCTGACTTGTATCGTTTCACCACTGATTTTTAACAAGCTGTATTCAGCTGAAAAAGAAGACCTGGTCAAGACGTCCGTCCACTTCATCGGTGCCAACTTGAGTACCGTCCCCGTGGCTCAGCAGTTGCGTAAGGGCTGGTACGACGTGGCGATGTATACCAATCATCCGGAAAATTACCAGACTTACCACGCGCAAGTGCCCGTCACCTTGATGGAAAACTTTTCAGCGCAGGACTTACAGGACCACGGCGTCTTCGATACGGACATCTTGATTCTCGGTCACATTGACGCCGAACGGAATTACGAGCTCGCGAAAGCCGCCAAAAGCTATGGTGTGCGCCGTATCATCGTCCGTTTTGAAGACCGCAACGTCTTGAACGAACATGAAGATGAACTGCGCGAACTCGGCGTCGAAGTCTACAATACGCCAGAAGCCAACATTACGTTGCTACGAGCACTGATTGAGTCACCATCGACCTTACTGTTGCTCAACGATACCGAAAACAGTATCTACGAAGTGCGCGTACTCAACCACCGTTACACGAATGTTCAGATTAAAAACTTACAATTTGCCGAGGATGTCACGATTAGCCAAGTCATCCGCAACCGTAAACTAATTGCACCAAATGGCAACACGACCATCATGTACGGCGATCGGCTGATCTTTACCAGTAACAAGCAGAGTGCGGCTCAAATTCGCCAAGCCTTATCAACCGCTAATTAAAGCCGGCTGATTTTATGGTAGAATGATGACATTGTGTCTAAGTTTTGAACATTAAGCAGTGGAGGTTATAATGGCAACTTTTTCCGTTTACATGATTCGTCATGGTCAAACTTACTTTAATAAGTACCGCCGGATGCAGGGCTGGTGCGACTCCCCGCTCACCGCTGTCGGTGAACAGGACGCTCGGAATGCGGGTAAAATGCTCAATGGCATTGATTTTGACGCCGTTTACGCCAGCGATATGACGCGGGCGATGCGCACCGCTGAATTACTGCTGCCAGCCAGTGGTAACGCTGATTTGACGGTCGAACCGATGGCGGCCTTCCGAGAAGCCTTTTACGGTTACTTTGAAGGTGACGACACGTCACAGACTTGGTTCATGGTCGGTGCGCCCCACCAAGCGCCGAGCCTCTCTGAAATCATTGCTCAGTATGGGATTGAAAAGGCTAAGGACTTCTGCAAGGAAGCCGATCCTTTTCACCGTGCTGAGAATAACGATGAATTCTGGCAACGGGTCAATGGTGGTCTCGATGCCTTACGTGCCAAACACCAGGATGGTGACAAAGTGCTCGTCGTTAGCCACGGCAACACGATTTATAGTATTGCCAGCCGCTTTGCGACGTTAACTTCGCCCGAACGGCCTAAAAACGGCAGTGTCACGAAATTCACAATCAGCGATGATACCGTTTCGTTAGACTACTTTGGTCGCAAAGACCATCTCGACTAAGTAAGGAGTAAGCAATGGCGCAATTTTCAATTTACTTTGTCCGGCATGGACAGACGTTTTTCAATTTATATAATCGGATGCAGGGTTGGTCGGATTCACCGCTGACTGACTATGGTCAAAGTACCGCGACCAAGGTCGGTCAAGCCCTCGCAGACACGCATTTTGATGCTTTTTATAGCAGTGATTCCAAACGGGCCATCGACACCGCGCACCTTATCCAGCGGGCGATAGGCACCGAAGCGCAACTGCTTAAGACGCTGATGAACTTCCGGGAAGTCTTCTACGGCTACTACGAAGGTGATGATTCTAGTCGGACCTGGTCACTAATTGGGCACCAATTCGGCGTGACGAGTATGCACGAACTCCTAGCCCATGTGCATATCGACCAAACACGCGACTTAATGCGCGAACTCGATCCATGGCACGAAGCTGAGGACAATGCGATGTACTGGGAACGCATCAATCAAGGGTTTGACTACTTGAAAGCCCATCACGACCACCACGAAAAAGTGCTCGTCGTGACCCACGGCACCACGATTCGTAGTATGGTCGCACGCTTCGCCCCTGAAATCGACATCACGCAGGGGCCCAAAAACGGCAGCGTGACCCGTATCGACGTGGACGGCGACCAAATCAAAGTCGTTAACTACGCCCAGGACTTAGCTGACGTGAAAGTCAATCAACACCTATAATTCAGCACATTAAACGAAACGCTCGCGACTATTGACTGGTCGCGAGCGTTTTTTATTGATTTCTAAAATATGATTTGCTGGCAATTAAGGCTACGTTTAGCCTCGCAAGAGTTTAGCGCGTCTTGCCTGAATCCGAACTATTCTTCAAGAAAGCAAGCACGTTCTTTTTATTCGGTTTCATGCCTCCTGCGACGAACGCAACGATAACTGCAACGGCGGCAAATAAAAGTTCCCATGCTGACCAGTGAAAAACAACGGTTAACACTAACATCACAGAAATTGCAATCAACAACACGGCATCGCGTGGACCTAAATTAAAAACTGGAAAGATCATCAGACGTCACTTCTTTCAAAATTTGAGAACCATTGAGTTAACTCAACTAGGTAGATACACGGAATGACCGCCGCAATTAAGGCAACCTTCCGAGCCGTTGCGTGTTGCAAGTGGCAGACACGGTAAACGCCTGGCATCTGTGGGTTTATCGCTGTCAGAAGCCGTCCAAGACGAGGTTAGACCGCCATCTATCTCTCAAGTTCATTATACCACCGTTTGCATTGCGCGAAGCGTCGTTTATGAAATCGTTTCCCATCAAGTCGAGAACTTCGCTGGCAAGCAGGCGGAATCGCAATGAAGGCGGCCTATCAGTCGCTAGTCATTGAATCAAGGACAGTTTCAGTTGTCAAACTAACTAAACCACGCGTTCGTGCTGATAAACATCCAAGCCAGTCACCCGACATTGGCAGCTAGTGACCTGCGCCTAACTCGTGACCTTGATGCCAATAATACCGATGACCAGCATGGCGATGAAGACCCACGTGATCGGCGCAATCGTATCCTTGAAAAAGACTAAGCCGACAATGATTGCGCCGACCGCCCCGATACCAGTCCAAATTGGATAGGCAATACTTAACGGTAAATGTTTGGTTGCTAATGCTAAAAAACCAAAGCTTAAAATCATCCCGACCACCGTTGCGGCCGCGTAACCCAAGTGGCTGAACCCGTTACTTAACTTCATCATCGTCGCCCAAACGACTTCAAAAATTCCTGCAATTACTAAATAAATCCATGTCATCATCAATTCCTCCTCGAAAAAAAACGGACAACGCCACGCGGCTTCCACAATGACCTAAGGAAGCGGCGTTAACGTTGTCCGGTGACAAGTTTGTTTAATATTTCAGTCCACTATAGCAAATCCAATTCAGGTGGTCAAGTCTATTCACCCTTCAACATCCATTTGGTCAACGGCGTCAGTGGCGACGGTAAGTCATCAAGGTCAAAGAACGCGGCGGTACTCGTTTCGTCAGTCGCCTGAATGAGCTCTCCGCCAGTCGTATTGGCGCGATACAAGGTCGTGACGCTATCAATGACATCGCCGTTGGGGTATTGATAGTGCATGTTGGGGCCACTGAAGACGTCGATCAACGTCAAATCACCGACCGTTAACCCCGTCTCTTCTTTTAATTCACGGCGGGCCGTCTGCTGGACCGTCTCACCCGGCTCCGTGGACCCCGCGGGCAAACCCCAACAATGATTATCCGTCCGATAGATCAGGACGATTTTGCCGGTTGAATTCTGAGCCATCATCGCGGCGCCCGCCACGACTAACGGCAGATGACCGACCCGTTTGCGTAAATCAAGCACATATCCCAAGATAAATTCCTCCCTAATGCCCGAAATCGTAATATTTTGATTAGACATGTTATACTTAACTCAATCATAACACGTTAGGAGTGAGTGTATGTCTGAAACTAACGCTCAAAAAGTACAAGAAGTCATCATTGCCGGCATGTCTAAGACTGTCGCCAACTACGACTATGCGATGTCCGAACTGGAAGCGCTCGTTGCAGCCAATAATATGCACGCCGCCCTGCGAATCGACCAGGGATTGGAAAAGCCCAACCCGGCCACCTTCTTCGGCAAAGGCAAAGTTGTCGAAATCAAAGAAGTCGCAGCAGCCAACGATTTGCACATTATGGTCATCAACGCGGATCTGACCCCCAGTCAGGTGCGTAACTTAGAGGAACAAACGGATATCCAAATCATCGACCGCACTGGGTTGATTCTGGAGATTTTCGGTAACCGTGCTCGTAGCAAGGAAGCCAAGTTGCAAGTCAAAATCGCCCAGCTGCAATATCAGCTCCCCCGTTTGCGGACCAGTATCTCCAACCGCCTGGACCAACAAGCCGGAGCCGCAGCTGGTGGTGGCGGTGGTTTTACCAACCGTGGTGCTGGTGAAACACAACTGGAATTGAATCGGCGGACGATTCAAGACCGCATCAGCCACGCCAAGCACGAACTCAAGGAACTCAACAAGGATGAAGTCGTCCGACGCGCCCAACGCGATAAGGCCGGCCTACCAAACGTTGCCTTAGTGGGCTATACCAACGCCGGTAAATCAACCACGATGAACGGCTTAGTAAAACTGTTCGGTAAGGGTGAAGATAAACAAGTCTTCGAAAAGGATATGCTGTTCGCCACGCTGGATACGAGCATCCGCCAGCTGACCTTCCCCGATAACAAGCAGTTATTGCTCAGTGATACGGTCGGATTCGTCAGTGACTTGCCGCATAACCTGATCAACGCCTTCCGCTCAACGTTAGCCGAAGCCGCCAATGCCGATTTACTGATTCAAGTCATTGACTACGCGGACCCGCATTACAAAGAAATGATGGCCACGACTGAAAAGACTTTGAAGGAAATTGGCGTTCACGACGTGCCAATGATCTATGCGTTTAACAAGGCGGACTTAACCGAAGCGGATTACCCGAACCAACAAGATGATCAGCTGATTTATGCCGCACGTGACGAAGCCTCCTTGCAAGCTTTGACCAGTATGATCAAAGCCAAAGTCTTCAAGAACTACGTGACGACAACGTTATTAATTCCATTCAGTGATGGTGACGTGGTCGCCTACTTGAATGACCATGCCAACATTCTCAAAACGGATTACTTGGCGGATGGCACCCAATTAACGGTCGAACTGAACGCCGTGGATGCACAACGCTATGAAAAATACGTAGTGACACCTGCTTAATGGGTTGTCCAATCAAAACGAAAGAGGTGCACCTAGATTT
>NZ_JAGYGS010000043.1:0-25989 GCF_018991185.1 Lactiplantibacillus sp. 7.2.4 | reverse complement strand
GATGCGCTTCCTAGTCCGACTTCCGGGGCCGGCTGACAACGCTGGAACAGGGCGGACATCGATTTGAACTCACGCAGAAACCCACTGCGCAATTTCAAATACGAGTCTTCTTCTAGCCCGGGAAAACCTCCCGGACAAGAAGAATTTCGCCCTTGAGCATGGTCAGCCGGCCCCTTCAGTCGGGAAGCCGTTCGAATGGCGGATGAACGGCCACCTATCTTGGTGCAACTGACCACTGAATATTAAGTGGCTATCCTTCAGATGAACTTTGAATTGGTATCGTTAATGATTTGCGTAATTTATATATCGGTAAATTGCCTGCAGATAATCATTCACTTCAATGGAAACTCGCCTCATAATTAGACGTTAACAGCGCCAATTGCCCTCAATTCAGGCCTTCAATTTCTCAGGCGACTATACAGCTTTTGCAAGTATTTAGAATTAAAATGCGAGTAAACCGGCCTAAAAATTATCGAAACCAACCTCAAAGTTGATTACTAAAACAACTGTTTACTAAGAATCAATGTCCAGTCCAATAAAAGTTGAGTCCGCACACATCCGCCTTTCGAATACCATCCCGGCTGGAAGGTATTCTGGGCAAGGCCCAGTGGTAAAATTTCACTTAGCAAGCGTCCTTTGCTTGGTTAGTGAAAGACCAGTATTTAAGACGTGGGTTGTCGGCTTAAATCTGTGTCCACCACGTTTCCGGCCATTGCCCAGAATGCCTGGAAGCCGGCGTAGGACGTCGCTACAACAGCACGTTTACGCTAATTCGCACTGTTTCCAACGGGTCTCAGCTGGCAGCTCTTGAACTCATAAAATAGCATGATTCAATCAGCTTTAATGCTAAAGAACACTTATGCGAAGATTAACAGCGAGTGCCTAAGTAGACGAGTAATAAGCCGCCAATCAAGCTAAGGGCTAAGTATAGCCCGGCGACGCGCCGATGCTGGTGGCGACTGAGTAAGACGATTTCGTTGATCATTGTTGAGAACGTGGTGTAGCCACCCATGATGCCAGTACCTAAGAAGACTTGCCAGTGTCCAGATAGTGGGCTTGTCAGAATCCACCCCAGCAGGAAGGCGCCAGTCAGGTTGATAAAAAGTGTGGCGACTGGTAAGGTCCAACGCTGATTGAGGGGCCGCGCCAACTGCATGATGCCGTAGCGGCCGAGTGCCCCGAGTGCCGCCCCACCGCCAGCTAATAAGACTAAACTAAACATTACGCCTCACCCTCCGGTAACCAGTGTTCACTGAGCAAGTTTCCAGCTAGTCCAGCCAGTAGCCCCAGTCCGATGCTGACAACAATAGACAGCAATGCCGAAACGCTATGGCCACTTTGATAGCTCTGTAGCGTTTCAAAAGTGAAGGTCGAAAAGGTGGTGAAGCTGCCAATCAGCCCAACACTCATGCCCATAATAATGGCCTCAGAGACTGGTAAACGGGCTGGTAGCAGCGTCGTAATCAGACTCAGAACAAAGGCGCCGACGATATTGATGAGGCACGTGATCCAGAAATGTTGTGGCCAGGTCACAAGGAGGCTGAGTGCTTCTCGCAACCCGCCGCCTAGAACGGCAAAGGCGGCGATGGCGATGATTTTTTTCAATATTGACACCCGCTTTCTGAAAGTAACTCTAGTTTACTGAAAGTTGGACCTGAGGACAATCCGTCAGTCGGACCTTGCAAAATAAAAATAAACATGCTAATCTACAAAGTAACTTATGAAAATACGAGGTATTCAGCCGATGCGCAACTAATTAATTCTAGTAACTGAACAGTCACCAACCCGATATGAAGGGGTGGACTGTCCGTTTTGGGATTAATTAGAGGTGCTGGCTGAATCGATGGTCAGCGGTCTCATGATTTGAGGGCGTTTTTTTGTGTCCGCAAATCATGATGGACAATTAATCCCTGCAGTAAAGGGGATGTTGATCAATGACAATGATTAATTTAACGAAGATTCAAAAAAATGTGGCGGGACGGGCACTATTTACGATTGACCATTTGGTGGCGACCACCGGTGATAAGATTGGGGTCGTCGGTCGCAATGGGACGGGAAAATCAACGCTTGCCCATTTGATCACCGGAGTAGATACCGATTACCGTGGACAACTGGTGACGGATGCGCCCGTCAGTTATGTGCCACAACTGGCTCCGACACTCGATCAGAGTGGCGGCCAAGCAATGATGTCCAGAATCCGCCAAGCCTTGAGTGCCCGACCCGCAATCTTGATTTTAGATGAGCCGTCGTCAAACTTGGATGAGGCGCATCAACAGTGGCTGATTGCGCAACTGCAAGGGTTTCATGGTCTGTTGATGTTGATTTCGCATGACCGCCACTTGTTGGATGCGGTAACCAATCAGACGTGGGCATTTGAAGACCAACGGGTTCAAGCCTATGCGGGTAATTATGCCCATTATCGTGAAGTCCGCGACCAACAACGGCAGACGCAGGAAGTGGCCTATCAGCGTCAGATGCGTCATCGACGTGACTTGTTGGCGGCTCAACAACAGCGTAATGAAAAGGCTCAGCGGATTCGAAAGGGCAATCGGCGGATGTCAGCGGCTGAGCGGTCCAAAACGAAATCCTTGCGAGAAGCGACGGCGGCCAAGATGGAGCGGACGGCGAAGCGAATGGTTGCACGGGGGGCACACGAACCGCAAGTCGCCAAACCATTGACGCAACGTGGGTTTAAATTGGTGGCGACTGACTTTCCAAGCTTTACGGGGAAGACCGTCGTGACGGGTCTTAACGTGACGTTGAAGCAATATGGCAAAACGTTGTTGACGCACGCTGATTTTCAAGTACTGCCTCATGAACGGGTCGCAATCGTGGGACCCAATGGCAGTGGCAAGACGACCTTATTACAGGCGATACTGTCCCGACGAGTCCCCGGGTTAACATTAGCACCGTCCGCTAAAGTCGGCGTCTTCAATCAAGATATGACGATGCTGGATGGCGAGCGTTCTGTCTGGGAGACGGTCCGGCGAGCGAGCCAATTACCGGACCAAACGATTCGTAACGTCATGGGCGCACTCGGCTTGCCAGCCCGTTTTTATCAACAACAAGTGGCCGCATTGAGTGGTGGCGAACTGGTGAAGCTCCAGTTAGTCGCCATCTTAGTCGGACAATATAACGTGCTGATGCTCGATGAACCGACTAACTACCTGGATGTCGACGCACTTGAAGCGTTGGCAGCCTATCTGCAAGACTATCCGGGCACCGTTCTGTTCGTCTCACATGACCAGTCATTTCGGGATGCCGTGGCGACGCGGACGCTACAATTGACCAATCAGCAACTGCTTGATTTTGCTCAGGTCGCCGTAGCCCCCAAACTTGCGGAAGCGGATATTGCCGTTCTGCAATTCAAATATGACCAGCTGATGATGGACCCTGCGGCAACGACCGCCGAAATTCAAGCGTTGAAGCACCAAATCGATCAATTAAAAGCATGATCAAAGGCCGCCCAACTAGTCATAACGCTAGTTGGGCGGCCTTTAGATGATAGTTAAGTCCACGGAATCACGAAGACGCCGATTTGTAATAAAATGACGCCCGTAATCACGATGCCCCAATCCACCTTGGTGAGTGGAATCTGGCGGTAGTGGGTCCGGGGCGCGTCCTCAACGAATCCGTGTGAACGCATCGCCTGTGCCAGATTTTGCGACCAGTTGATCGAGATTAAGATGGCTTTGAAGTAGAGCTGCGGCGACCAGAAGGAGAGCACTTGGCCACGCATCAGTCCTGCCGCCCGAATCACCTGAACTTCGTGGCGGATTCGTGGTACCAGGTTGTAAGCAGCCAAGACGCCATAGGCAAATTTGGCTGGCATGTGCCAATTTTGTTCCAACGAATCGGTCAGCTGTAGGACGTCGGTCGTGAGCGTAAACGTCGCACCGGTAAAGACGAAGGCGTAAATTCTAGTGAACAGTACCCAGGCCATCAATGTTCGGTCGCCGCTACCGTTAATATATTGGGTGCTCCACAAGCCAATCGCCGGCAACAGTGGTAACAGGACTAACCAGCCGAGCGTCCGCAGTCGGGTCCGGTGTGCCAGCAAATAAATGATGGCTAGGATCACCAGTGCGACGTTGAGACTAACGATGGTCGTGAATGAAATTTCTAACGCGATAATCAGTAATAATAATAATTTCATACTTGGATTCACGGTCGCACCACCCAATCTAACTGATGATTTTCAAAATGCAGCTGATAGTCGATCAACGGCAATAGTCCGGTCAATTGATGACTGATAATGATCAATGTTTGTTGAGTTGCGGCCTGCGTCTCCGTCAGCAGTGTCACCAGTGCGTTGACAGAGCGCAAGTCCAAGCCTTTCAACGGTTCATCCATTAAGAGCACTGGTGATTGCATGATCAACATTAATAAAATCTGTAATTTCTTTTTCTGCCCCTCACTCAGCGTATAAATAATTTGGTCGTCACGTCCAGCTAAGTTGAGTTGGGTGAGCGCGGCTTGAATTCGTTTGGGCGTAAAGTAATCACCGTACGCGTAACGCTGACTTTGCGCCAATTCTTCAGCGACCGTGATGTTTAAAAACTGAGTTTCGGCATCTTGAAACAGTAAGGCAACGTGCCGCGCATAGCGTTTGCGTTTTAATTTTGCAATGGGCGTACCGTTGTAGCGAATCTCGCCACCGTATGAATGCAAGCGGACGAGGGCTTCAAAGAGTGTCGACTTGCCACTGCCATTGGGACCCGTAATCAGCGTGTTATGGTGGGCGAGTAACTGCCGCGTCGTGGGTGCAAGTAGTTCCCGGTCACCCGCTGCAAGGGTCACCTGATCTAACTGAAAGCACGGTTTGGTCACTGGTTCCGGTGCCGTCCACGCCCGCTGAGGTTGGTCAGTGAAAGCGGCAAATAGTTGTGGCCATTCGGACTGGGCAACGGGGACTAACTGGTGATTCGTCAGCCGCACCACTTGGTCTACGAGCTGATCATAACCCGCTAAGTCGTGGTCAGCTAGGATAATCGTTTTGCCGTGTTGGTCGCGCAATTCAACGAGTCGTTCGAGTAGTCCGGCGCGGGCTTCGGGGTCCACGCTGGCAAAGGGTTCGTCGAGCAAGATCACATCGCTATCCATCGCCACGATAACGGCGAGGGCAACCTTTTGTTTTTCACCACCTGATAGCTGGTTCAAGAGACGCGGTTGTAGGTGCTCAATCCCCACGAAGGCCAGTGCGTGCCGCAATCGTGCCATCATCTGTGAGCGGGGCACTTGTAGGTTCTCCAATGCAAAAATCAACTCGTGCTCGACCGTGTCCATGGCAAACTGTTGATTTGGATTTTGAAACATCATCGCGACGTGCCGCGCGCGCTGATTAGCGGGTAGGTCGTTTAATGATTGACCGTCAAATGTGATACTGCCGGATGCGTCAACTAGCGATATGCCCCCCGCCATCAGCTGAAGTAGTGTTGACTTGCCAGTTCCCGACGGCCCCGTTAATAAGGTGAACTGTTGTGACGGTAACGTTAAATTAACGTGTTCCAGAATGGGTGTCGGCGCCTGTGGATATGAATATGTTAAGTTGTTCAGCGCGATACGAGCCATTCTTGATTCCTCCATACCAAAGTGCGAGATTAATGTGTCGATTTGAGAACGTGGCTACGGTCAAGTAAGTCAGTAATTGCCTTGGTCAATAGACCACCGAAGACGAACATTGAGATGAAGCGCACGACTAAGTATAAGATCAGTAGCCAGAGTTGTAGTTTGAAATAGCCATTACGAGCCAGATCCCAGCCAAACGTCACCAGCGTGGTTGTGGTGGCCGCAGCCGTTAATCCTAACCAATCGTAATGTTTGTAGCCGGTTGCGATGTAGCCGAGTTCGGCCCCGAACCCTTGAACGATCCCCGAGATCAAGGTCGTGATACCCCATTGGCCGCCAAAGAACATTTCGACCGTCGCTGCGAGCAGTTCGCCTAAGGTAGCGGAACCCTTTAAACGAATCAGGTAGCCCGCCAGCATCCCGGGCATGCACCATAAGCCCAAAAGCAGTTCGTTGGCGAGACCGCTGAGCCCGAACGGTGTCAGTGCTGCACTCAGCACGTTATAAACAAAGTTGGTCCCCATAAAAATCGCCCCAAAGAAAATCCCGATAAGGGCCAGTAAAATAATGTCGTTCAAGTACCATGATTTAACCCATTTCATTGTTAAATCCTCCCAAAATAGTTTGTCATTCACGCATCTAAGCGACAAAAAACGCCCACCACAAGTAACAGTGGCAGGCGGCTAAGTCTGAATTGATGGTTCCCCAAATAAAGCATTGCTCCCTGCGCTGGCATTGTCCAGATTCAGGTTCAATGGGTATTATCTCAGCCGCAATGGCACCCCAGTTGCTATGAATGATACGTTCAGTGTAACGGATAATCACGTTGAGTGCAATCAAATTTCCAGAAACCAAAGCAAAGTACGATGAAAAATCACAATTTTGTGGTTTACTAGGGTTAAAGCAAGGCAATTGATTAATATTCTTAGGAGGGATGTTGATGGCTGAATCAGTGTATGACTTTACCGAAACGGAAATGAGTGGTGAGACACTCGACTTGTCGCAATATCGCGGGCAAGTGTTATTGATCGTGAATACGGCCAGTAACTGTGGCTTGGCGCCACAATTTAAAGGATTAGAAGAACTCTATCAGAAATATCATCAAGAAGGATTAGTGGTGCTTGGCCTGCCGTCTAACCAATTTCATCAAGAAAAGGCTGATGATGAGGAGACCCACGACTATTGTCAACGGCACTATGGCGTCACCTTCCCAATGACGAAGCGCGTGATGGTCAATGGTGACCAGGCGGACCCGTTGTTCACTTATTTGAAACAAGCGGCGGGACATGGGCGCATCAAGTGGAACTTTACCAAGTTCTTGATTGGCCGCGATGGTCGCGTCCTCGAACGGTATGCGCCGACGACTCGTCCAGCAACGTTTGAGGCTGCGATTCGCGATGCTTTGGCAGACCGTTCTGAAGATTAGTATGGTTTTGTTTTGAAAATTTTGAAGAAAGAAGTGGATTGAGTTGGAAACTTATACGCTACGTGATGGATTGACGGTCCCGAAGATTGGTTTTGGGACTTATAAACTGAATGGTGCGCACGGGGTGCAGGTGATTGGTTCTGCAATCGACCGCGGCTATCGATTACTAGATACGGCCTTCAATTATGAAAACGAAGGGGCCGTGGGTGAAGCAGTGCGGCGGTCATCCGTGCCACGCTCGGAGTTGCTGATCTCGTCCAAACTACCAGGGCGGCATCACACGTACACGCAAGCCATCAATACGATTCAAGAATCATTGTATCGAGCCGGGCTCGATTATTATGATCTGTATTTGATTCACTGGCCCAACCCGAAGGAAGACCATTACGTTGAAGCTTGGCAGGCACTGATTGACGCTCAGAAGTTAGGCTTGATTCGTTCGATTGGGGTCTCCAACTTCTTACCGGAACATTTAGACCGGTTGGATAAGGAAACCGGGGTCTTACCCGTTATCAATCAGGTCGAATTACACCCGTATTTCAACCAACAAGCACAACGGGACTATGATCAAGCGCACGGTATCTTAACGCAGGACTGGAGTCCCCTTGGCCGCGCGAGTGAGATGCTACAAAATGAGACGCTTAAAGCGATTGCGGCGCGCTACCATAAAAATGTTGGCCAACTGATCTTACGCTGGGAGTTACAACTCGGTACACTACCAATTCCGAAGTCGTCGACACCGAGTTGTCAAGCAGGGAACATCGACGTGTTTGACTTTGAAATCAGTGACGCTGATATGGCAACGATTAATGGCCTGAGTCGGGCAGATGGTCGTTTGAATGACCAAGATCCGGCAGTTTATCAGGAATTTTAATTAAAACGCTGGATGTAAAAAAGATAGTGGCGCTGTTGTGATGACAACTGGCCACTATCTTTTTTAGGTTGGCTCATTTTTCTGGAATTTGAAGCGTTATAAAACAGTATTACCGGTATATTCGAGAATTAATGGTATCAATTGCAAGAAAACTAGTTATTTGCTCATGATGATAAAAACAACTAGTACGTAGGCCGCAAGTAATATTAATAATATGATTATCATCAATACTTGCACAAGACGGTTTATGAAGCGGCGGTTCAAAGCCGGGATGAACTCTAGGTAGGCTGTTAAGGCTAGAAAGCCCGTAATGGCTAAGCCGCTCCCGAGAGACGTATTCCAGTAAATGAACCAGAGACCGACTATCGCGACGAGTAGTCCGATAATACCGATCCATTTGTGCATCTTATTTTGAGGTGCTAAGAACGCGAACATGTCATGATCACTCCTAACGATATGTGGCTATGAATGCCGATAATTCCAGCTTAACATATCGAAATTGTGGTTATGAGCTATAATTTCATACAAACCAGGAATGTGCTAAAAATAATCAAAAAATAAGGATGCTTCTGTGTGTACTGGTGCAGTAGCGATTTGCTTTTTTAATCATACAGGATGCTAATGGGGTAGCTGTGCGCCACTATCTGGTAAAATATGCTTATGGGTATGTTTTAAGGGCGGTTGGCTGTTTTTATCTTGGAAGGTCGTGGTAGTATGACAAATACGTTTCCCACACTAGGAAAGGTTTTCAGCCGTGGTCACTTTACCTGTTTGGTTTGCTTTCTTGCAGATCATTTTGAGCATCGCACTAGCGATGTATCAGGTATGGAACGCCAGAAACAAAAAATAGCCACCCCAAAACTTTGGCCAGCATTGGGTGACTGTTTTTTAGTTATCTAAATTTTAAAGCCAACTGCTCTTAGAGCGGGCCTTGATTCAAGTCGGTATTAACGTACCGGCTTTTTTACTATCTTTATTTTAACACGTATACACTTCGGGAAGTATATTTTTGATTCAAAAAAATCAAAATAAGCGCCCAATCGATTGATATAACTACTTTATTACGCGCGCTTAACCGCAATCATCTTAACCTGATAAGCCCTGTTCGGCGCACTCACAGTAAACACGTCGCCAACGGTATGATTGGCGAGCGCCTGGACGATGGCGATGTGAATGAAATCCTTGGTTGTTCAAGATTGGCTTCTCGTTTACCGACGAGTTGATAGGTGATTTGGCCATGGTCATCAAGGTTTTCAGCCGTGGTCACTTTACCTGTTTGGTTTGCATTCTTGCAGATCATTTTGAGCATCGCATTAGCGATGTATCAGGTATGGAACGCCAGAAACAAAAAATAGCCACCCCAAAACTTTGGCAAAACTTTGGCGAGTAACCGGGTGACTGTTTTTTGGTTATCCAAATTTTAAAGCCAACTGCTTTTAGAGCGGGCCTTGATTCAAGTCGGTATTCGCGTACCGGCTTTTTTACTGCTTTTATTTTAACACGTATAGGCTTCGGTAAGTGTATTTTTGGTCCTCCAAAAAATAAAAATAAGGGCCCAATCGATTGATATAACTATTTTACTACGCGCGCTTAACCGCGATCACCTTAACCTGATAAGCCCCGTTCGGCGCGTTCACAGTGACCACGTCGCCCACGGTATGATTGGCGAGCGCCTGGCCAATGGGCGATGTGAATGAGATTTTTTGTTGTTCGAGATTGGCTTCCTGTTTGCCGACGAGTTGATAAGTGATTTGGTCATGGTCGTCTAGGAATTCGATGGTGACGAACTTGCCAATATCCAGTTGGTCATTGTCGGCGGGTTGGACGATTTGGGCATACTGTAACTGTTTGTTGAGAAAACGTAGGCGACTTTCTAAGCGGCCCAAGTCGCGTTTGGCACTACTATATTCAGCGTTCTCAGAGCGGTCGCCCAATGCAGCGGCCGCGGCGAGAATCTTGATTCGTTCGGGCCGTTGTTGTTTCAAATCCTCGATTTCTTGTTCAATCGCATGGTAGCCGGCCGCAGTCATTTTGTTAAAAGTTGGTTCCATCGCTAAGACCTCGTATCCGTTAAATTTCTGGGAATAGTTTACCGCAAAAGTGACTGAATTGGTACTGGCCAGGCAATCGCTACTGTTCATCGCGGCTGCGTAAGTGATTGCTATATAGCATGATGCCGCTAGTAATCGCGGTCAGAACAACCCCTGCGAGCAGGCTGATGAACGGATGATGACCGGCAGTCAGAAGGTAAAAGCCAACGAAGAAGCCAACTAGTTCAATGAGTGCGCTTACGCCGAGGTAGCGCCATGACCGTTTCGGTTTGTCTTCTATTGGGGTGCTCACGTTGAGGGAGAGCACAATCATAGTGAATACGGCAATCATGAGGACGAGGAACAACGGATTGTCGTACGTGAAGGCGTGCAAGAGGTCACTTTTTTGCCAGCCTTGCCATAGTAAAATCAGTAAAATGACACTATTTTCAATCAATAACGTTGTGCGGATGTTCTTGAAATTTTGTAAAATTAAACGTTCGTCGCGAATCTTCTTCATGATTGAGACCTCCTAACTTGGGTCGATCCAAAAGACGGTATCCAGTGTTTGGTGGAGTGCATAACAGAGGTTGAGACAGAGCTTCAATGAGGGATTATAAGTGCCTTTTTCAATCAGGCTTAAAGTCTGCCGGGTGATGCCAGTAAGGTTGGCGAGTTCTTTTTGAGAAAGCCCTGCCGCTAAACGAAATGCTTTGACGTGATTGTCCACGAATTTTCCTCTGATGTAAAATATATGTTCCATTTGTCCTTAGTATAAACGCAGGCCAGGTGACTGACAACCGGAATTGATTGGTTTGGACAACTGGCAAACGTTGACAACAAAGATGACGCCAAAAAAAATAGCCAATGACTTTGCAGCCTTGGCTAGTCGTGGAATTTCTCACGTTCCACGGAGTTACGAACAAGTTAAGTATAGGCAAAGTTATCAGAAAATACAATTAAACTATTAAGGTAGTTTAGACTGATAGCTTAAAGATGGTAACGATTGCAAGAAAATTAAATTGGATTTTTTAAACAAATCCCTTGTATTTTAGTCTAGACCAATATACAATTGGACTATACCAAACAAAGAGGGAGTCAGTTAATTATGAAAGTTATCGTAGTAAAGGATCAAGCTGCCGGCGGTAAGGAAGGCTACAAAGTATTTAAGAATGCTTTAGATAATGGTGCGAAAGTATTTGGGTTGGCAACTGGTTCGACACCCGTTACAACTTACCAAGAAATCGTAAATAGTGATTTAGATTTCAGTGACTGCACATCCGTTAACTTGGATGAATACGTTGGGATTGCACCAGACAACGACCAAAGTTATAAATACTTCATGCAAACTCATTTGTTCAATGACAAGCCATTTAAGGAATCATTCTTGCCAAACGGTTTAGCTTCAGATCCAGAAGCTGAAGTTAAGCGTTACGACAAAGTAATTGACGAACACCCAATCGACTTACAAATCTTAGGAATCGGCCGTAACGGTCACATTGGTTTTAACGAACCTGGGACCCCTCGCGACATTACGACGCACGTGGTTGACTTGACTGAATCAACGATCGAAGCCAACGCGCGGTTCTTCGCTAGCGAAAATGATGTGCCTAAGCAAGCCTTCTCAATGGGCTTAGCTTCCATCATGAAGAGCAAGCACTTATTGCTTGAAGCATTCGGTGAAAACAAGGCGGATGCCGTTAAGGGTATGATTGAAGGCCCAGACACGGTTGACTTACCAGCAAGTATCTTGCAAAACCACCCAGACGTTACCGTTATTATTGACGAAGCGGCTGCAAGCAAGTTAAGCAAGAAGTACTAAACTGAATTTAAAAGCCATTTGCAACGATGCGTGTTAGTACGTGTCGAATTGACGAATGGGATAGAATGATTTTTAAACAGCTTCACCGCGGTAGTTAGCCGCAGTGAAGCTGTTTTTTTGGGTTGATGGGTCGCCGTAATTGAAGTGGCGACTAGTAGGCTAATTTTAAATCAATCGTAACCTAAATACCCGTCAAAGACTGGTATTAAACATTTCTTGACGGGTGTTGATTGCCTCATTCGGATAAGTGTTTTTCTAATTCGTGCCAAAAATCTGTATCTAGGGGTTGTTGCTTCTGATACGGTTCACCCTTAGCAGGAGAAATCGGGGCATACATTGTTGTGAGATCCGGCTTAAGCGGTTCGTTATTAAAGTGCCGTTGATTGCCAATTTTGACAGGGCTAGTAATCGTCCCAATGGTCAGGATGGCGGCGGTCTTTTTCGATTTTGCGACGCGCCCTTTATTGACACTAGTATAACCAGCTGTTGGGACGCCAATCGTAGTCACTTGCGGATTTCGTTTCAAAGCCATGATCGTCATCTCAGCCGCGCTACCTGTTCGAGAATCCGTGATGACCACGACTTGCTTGTGAATGGCCGCATGACTGGCTGGAAAGCGATAGCTGTTGCCAAGCAAGCCACCGTGAATTTGTGTGGCCGTCATCACGACTTGCTTGCCATGGTCAGCATTGTCAACTTCAGACCACAGGACACCCTTAGGGATGATTGCGGCTAATCCGGCAATCATGGGGTAATAGTCCCCACCTTGATTGTGCGCAAAATTCAAAAAAATCGTCTGCTGATGACTAACGGTTTTCAGTAGCTTGCGCAGTTGTTGCTGATACTTGTTGGTTTTTTTACTATCGGCCGAAAAGAACGTTGGCACATTCAGCACTTGATACCCGTCAATGTTTGAAATTGACGGATAATTAAGTTGTTCCAATTCTTTTGGAGAATCTGTCGCAAACGAATGTCGATTTCCTTGTTGCAAAATTGCACTTAATTCGCGCACGGTCTTAACGTTTTTTCCGCGATTCGTCTGTTTCACTAACGCTGACCACTGCTTGGGTTGCTCAATAATGCCATGTTTACTCATCTCCGAAATAACTGCCGGGGCTTCGAGATTATCCGTGGCGGTGGGCTGATGGTGACAACCCGCCAGTAAAATTACTAATCCCAACAAGCTGATTTTGAAATACCGCGTCAAACTTAAAGTCATATCATTCAAATCCTTATCAAAAGTCAATTACCGGCCAAAAATGACAGTCTAGGCGCATGACTGACGTAAATGGTTGGTGGCGTAGCGACTTCAGCTAGTCACTAACATTTTAGAACGTGCTTATATCATTTCTAACAGTTTAGAATGTGCTGACATCATATCTGAGCACAGACCTGATTAGCGATGACAATACAGATTGCCACCACCTGCATAAGCGCCATGATCGCCTGCTGGACACGAACCGTGGTAAAGTCCACCAGATCCGTGTGGTGTCGGAATTCCAGATGGAAAAGCCGTCTTTGGCCAAGTAGCAGCTTGTGAATTCAAGGCAGGCGTAAACAAGAACAGACTGCCTGCGCCCACTGTAAGTAGAAGGCCTAATACTTTTGTTTTCATATGAAAAAAGCCCCTGAAAATATCATTTCACTCCGGTAATCGCTTACATTGTCCCGCTAATCGTCTCCCTTAACAACCTGTTTTCACAAAGTTTTCAGTGAGTAATCGTCAATCAGTCTAACGACCCTATCATGGCCTCTTAATACGTCAACTCAAAAAATGTCGTCACAAACGCTAATCGAGTTTGTGACGACATTTTGAAGGGGCGTCAGACTTTCAAAGACGGCGCCGAAAATAGTTAGTGAAGGTTTGGCTCTTGAGATTGGGCTCGACCGGGGTAATTAACAAAGTAGTGCGCGGTGGCATGTGACCGTTACCTACGCTTTTTTAGATGGCGATTCTAACGCATTGTTCTTGATAATTTGAGGCCGAATCGTCTGGATGAGTGCGTTAAAAGAGCTAATGACGTTTGGTAACTGTCCTGAACCGTGTTGGATAACCCACTCCAACAGTGTCATCTGCAAATTAGCTGTCATATCCGCAATCAGGTCAATTGGCGTCACCTGAGTTAGTGACTGTGCTTCAATGTAATGCTTCCAGCCATTATGTAGAATCTGTTGAAAATTGACTTTTAGATCAGCTTCTGGCTCATGGACGGTAAATAAAATATGAATCGCTTGTTGATTTTCATCTAAGAGCACCCAAATACTTTGCATGAGTTCATCAAAGTTACCATCAATAATCAATTGAAAGTGTGGCCGAACTTTTTGTGTGAACATTGTGCTGTAATGGGCGACCATTTTATCTAATAAATCATATTTGTCGAGGTAATGGCTATAAAACGTTGAGCGACTCGTTAAGGATTGTTGACAAATGTCGGCAATCGTAATTTGACGAAATTTTTTAGTTTTGAGCAAGTCTAGGAAAGCAGTTTGAATATCACGTTCGGTTTTGATTCTACGGACATCTTTTGGCATGGTAGCTCCCTTAATTGATCATAATTAGTAGTAATAAATTAAGCATAGCATATTCGATAATTTTATGAAAATTTGTTCGTTTTCGAACACTTGAAGCCAAACTGTTTGAAAGCGGACAACTGCTCTTATTTTGACAGTCGTAAATTCGGTTGGAATCTCCTATGATGATGTTGTTGAAAGGAAGCCGGCGTTATTCCCTTTAAATTAAAAGATTAGAGGTAATTGAAATGTATACTTGGACTTTTTGGATTTTAGCAATTTGGTTTGTTATTAATGTTATCTGGATGTGGTTTGCTCTAGATAAGCCAGGGTTACAAAAAACGTTTGCATGGATTAACGTGATTGCCGTTGTTTGGGGATTCTGGGCATTCTATGGTGCCGCACCAGTTGCGGGCCTCCATATTTGGTTTGAACTATTGAACTGGGTAAATGTGCTGTTGGCCTTACTGCAGTTCTACTTCGGTTATCGGCATGCGACTAAGCAAGCACAATAAGCGCCATCGTTATTAGGAGAATGTAGGTTGAATGTAGATGAAAGGGTCTGATCAGATGACGAAAGCAACTATTTTCACAGGGACAATTGACCATTCGGGATTTGTTGTTCCAGACATCGACGCCGCAGTTAATTTTTTCGTGGACGTGTTGGGGTTTGAAGTCCTGCAACGTCCCGGACGGATGCAACCCAGCAGATGACAGTCTGACACGGTACTTTGGCGTTCATACGGGTGCAGTAATGGAAGGTGCGGCCTTTCTACAGTATGGTGGTCGTAAGATCGAACTGGTTCAGTGGTCCGCCCCACGACAAGTTGATCCGCAACTGAATCCCGCTGACGTTGGGGCCGCACATCTCGCCATCACGGTCAGCGATTTATCGGAAGCAAAAGCCTATTTTGAACACCAACCGAATGTCACGGTCAGAGAGATGGGGCCGTTGGGGTTCTTCTACATCACGACCCCTTGGGGAATGGAAATTCAAATCATGCAACAACCGTAAAACCCAATCTAGCGCCTCTTTTGGGTGATGTCAGTTATTGTGATTAGCCGTCATACGACATGAATGCAATCTAAGATTCCTGAGTAATTTGGGAGCCTTGGATTGCTTTTTTTGTTGGGATTATCGGGAACGACATGGTTATCGTTCGGCACATGATAAATGAAATCCGAATAAAAGACACTGAAAGCTGACGACAAACTAAAACGACCTTCAAAATTGAAGGTCGTTTTTAAATTGACTGCTAATTCTAACGTGACAGAATATGGCGAGTCAGCATACGGCGGAGATATCCGAACAGTACGCCTTACAAGTTCTGTCCTTTTTCCCAAGTCGTTTTCGATAACAACAAGCCTTGCTTAACCAGCGTGTCGAACAAAGCGTGGGTCCGCTTTGAAATTTCACCAGCAGTTTCAGCGTTGGCCTGGGTTAAAAATGTCGTGGCATCGCCAGTGATTGCGGCGTCGGTTGCGGCGACCCGGCCCCGTGCATAGGATTGGCAGCCGTCGCGATAAGCATTGACTGTCTCAGCAAATTCATGCCAGTGCGGTTCGATTAGAACGGAAAGGGTCTTCGACAGCCAGTACACATTATCGACGTCGACGGTGCCAGTCGTGTTACGGTAGTCCAGCGGCGTGTCGTTGATATTCGTAAAGAATGGGACGTAGGGTGCGTAGGAGAAGAAGCCCATCGCGATCCATTGAATGGCCGCCTGCTCAGCAGGGACGTCATTGCGAATTTGGAGAATGGACGAGCATTGGTTGCGGTCCATCGCAATTGACCGGTACCGTGTTTGTTCGCGGTGGTCACCCGAGGCAAAGGTGCCAAATGGGTCGTACGGGGTCCCGTTGTAATGTGAAGATAGGAAGAATTGGACGTCTTCAATCGCTAATTTTTTACTTGGGTGCCGGAACAACGGCATATCTTGGTCGGTCGGATTTTGCGCGATTTCTGGGTTGAATAGCTTTTGCCCATACCAAGTCCGAGGGGTGTTGTAGTAAGCATCCGCCTCATTTTGCGTGCCAAAGATCTCACGGAAATTAAAGTGGCCTGGATTAGGATTTAAGTGATACTGATTAACAAAGTCAGCTAAATCACTAGCGGCTAAGTAGTTCGCGGTGTCGTTGAGGTCCATTTCCTGCAAAACCGTCTGATTAGGAACGATGGCGTAAGTGTCTTCTGGCATCCGCACCGCGCCCCAATGATGACCGCCGGCAGTTTCCAATAGCCAAATATCGTCATGGTCGTTGAAGGCGATACTGTTACTTTCGCCAGTGCCGTATTTTTCAATGAGGGCGCCTAATCGTTGGACGCCTTCCTTAGCGCTTTTGATGTAAGGCAAGACCAGGGTGACCATGGCTTCTTCGTCGACACCATCGTGGACCAGTGGATCGTAGCCGAGAACGCGGGCATTGGTCGCTGTTGTTTCCGTTGCGCTCATGCCAACGTTGAATTCGTTGATGCCCGCTTCTTCATAACGGCCATCATGCTGGTCGGCCTGTGGCGTCGCGGTATAGCGGTAAGCGTGGTCCGGTAGCGGTACGGTGACCCCGGTCGTCACGGACGTATAGCTGGCGTTCGTCTGGTCGTGGGCTTCGTGGACAATAAACTTAATGGGATTAATTGGACCATAGCCGTCTTCGTTACGTGCCACGATGGTCGAACCATCCATGCTGGCAGCTTTCCCAACTAATATTTCGGTACAATCTGTGTCTTTTTTCATTCTAATCAGTCACTCCTTAGTTAAGTATAAGTATAGGAGCTTGACCAGGGATTACAACGGCAATTTGATTTTCCAGCGTTTAAAATGAGAAAACGGTGAGTCCTGAATGCACCGAAATGGGTGCTGAATCCTCAAATCAACTTGTGAAACCGCAATCATGTTCGAAAAGTCCTTCCGAATGAAAACACTTTACTTGTTGTTGTGCCGGCGTTTATCGAACCTGTGCCAAATTCAATTTTTGTGAATTAGTGAGTTTAATTTTGGCACAGTTTGTTGTGCCACGGGTCTACCTAGATGTTCTTGAAACCGCTTACCGCGATAGATATGATTAAGTTGTTAAGAAAAAGGAAGGAGCTTTACCTGATGAGTGAAAATGTAAATACAACTGCAACCCAAAGCGCTCCTGTTGCAAAGAAAAAAGTGGGCGTCAAGGCTCGCGTTCAAAAATTTGGGAGTGCACTGAGCAACATGGTGATGCCGAACATCGGTGCCTTCATTGCTTGGGGCTTAATCACCGCCATCTTCATGGCTGGTGGGTGGTGGCCAAATGCTGATTTGGCTAAAATGATTCAGCCAATGGTTCATTATTTATTGCCATTATTAATCGCGTTTACCGGTGGGAATATGATTGCCGGTCATCGTGGTGGGGTCGTTGGTGCGATTGCCACGATTGGTGTGATTGTTGGGTCAAATATTCCAATGTTTATTGGTGCCATGATTATGGGACCTTTAGGCGGCTGGGTTATCAAGAAATGGGATGAAGCCATTTCCGATAAGATCAAGAGCGGATTTGAAATGTTAGTCAACAATTTCTCCGCTGGGATCATCGGGATGTTATTAGCTATTTTAGGCTATTACGCGATTGGGCCAGTCGTTGCCGGCGCAAGTGCATTAATGGCTGCCGGGGTTAACTGGATTATCCAAATGAAGCTTTTACCATTGGCGAACGTCTTCATTGAACCAGCGAAGATTTTATTCTTGAACAATGCGATTAACCAAGGGATTTTGACCCCACTTGGGATTCAAGCGGCGGCTAGTGCAGGTAAGTCAATTCTGTTCTTGCTCGAACCTGATCCAGGTCCAGGTCTTGGGATTCTGTTAGCCTTTGCTTTGTTTGGTAAAGGGACGGCTAAAGCATCTGCACCTAGTGCCATGATTATTCATTTCTTCGGTGGGATTCATGAAATTTACTTCCCATACGTTTTAATGAAGCCAGCATTGTTCTTAGCCGTTATTGCTGGTGGGGTTACCGGTACTGCAACGTTTAGTCTTTTAAATGTTGGGCTAAAATCAACGCCATCACCTGGTTCAATTTTAATGTTATTCATTATGTCTCCAAAGAATCTTGGTAACTATATTGGCTTAGCAGTTGGTGTGATCCTAGCCACCTTAGCCTCCTTCATCGTTGCCGCCATTATCTTGAAACGTGACAAGTCAACGGATACGGATGATCTGGCCGCTGCTCAAGGTAAGATGAGCGACATGAAGGGCGGTAACACGGCGACTGCTAGTGCAACAGATGCTGAACCTGCCGATGTGATTGCTTCATATAAAGATGTCGACCACATTATCTTCGCCTGCGATGCCGGAATGGGTTCATCCGCAATGGGCGCTTCGCTCTTACGGGATAAGGTCAAGAAGGCCGGAATCAACATGTCCGTTACGAACACGGCGATTAGCAACTTGAAAGACGAACCAGGTTTATTAGTGATTACGCAAAACGAATTGGCTGACCGGGCAGCTCAAAAAGCACCCCATGCATTACGCCTTGCCGTTGATAACTTCTTGAGCAGTCCAAAATATGATCAAGTCGTTGTTAACTTGAAGGCACGCGACCAAGTTAGTGATGCCCCTGCATCTGCAGCAGCTGAACCACAAGCAACTACAGACACGCCGGATGCATTGCCAGCTAACTTAGACTTAAGTGTTGTTGACGAAATCGTCTTCGTTCACCATGACGGTCATTTGGGAACAGCGACGATGGCAACGTCCTTAATGAAGGACCGCGTCAAGAAGGCCAACAAACATGTTAGTGTTAAGAACTTAGGAATCGATGAATTGACGGACAGCAACAGCTTGTTAGTAGTCTCCAGTGCCGAAGCGGCCAAGAACTTGAAGACCCGCTACACACAAGTTCAAGTCCTCATTACTGACGACCTATTGAGCTCACCGAAGTATGATAAGATGGTATCAGAATTGAAATAAAATGATATTAATACCATTTATATTATGAGGTGGCACCATGGTTAAGTTCACACAACGTCAAGACGAGTTGTTACAGTTGTTGCTGGCGAATCCCACCGGACTTTCAATGAGTCAGATTGAAACCGGTCTCAACAGTAGTCGGCGCACGATTTATCGGGAATTTAGCAATCTGGAATTAGTGTTAGCGAATGCTGATTTGAAGATTGTGAATGAAAAACATCATTTTCAGCTGACTGGGTCCCCAGCAGCATTGGCTGAATTTCAAGGCCAATTGGCGGCAGGACGCAAACTAGCGCCGGCGTTTGATTCGCAGACGCGCCAGAATGCCTTAGCTTGTCGGTTGTTGATGACGGATCATGCCGTAAAATTAAAAGAACTCGCGCTTGATTTTGATGTGAGTGTGGCGACGATCTCAAATGATTTAACGGCCTTGACGACGCCGTTTGCAGACTACGAATTATCTATTGAACGACTGAAGTCACGGGGCATCCAAGTTGCCGGGACCGAGGGCAGCATTCGTAATCTCTTTGCCACCATTTTAAATAATGAAATCAACGACTATGAGTTTTTTAAAACGATTGGGAAGTTGAATCAGGGACTTGCCGTTTCATCAAGTGATGAACAGTCGTATTTCTTGAATTTACTAGATGCGCAATCATTGATTACGTGTTACCAAGCCGTTCGTGGATTGAAGAAGAAGTACTTTGCGTCGGTCCCCGATGGTCAGCTCCAACAGTTGATCATCACCTTGACGACGGGCATCATGCGCTTGCAACATCAGCAGCGCGTGACGTACTTGCGGGGCATCAACCGCGATGATTTCTTGAAGTATCAGCGGATCGCGTTGGCGATTATGACGCAGTTACCAGAGCAGATCAAAGCGTTAGTTACGGGTGCGGAAATTGACTTTTTGGCCCAGCAGATCAAGGGACTGACCTTCCGCATCGACCAGGACGCCTCATTATCGAATTACGATTTGCAACTCACGTATCAGGTCAAACAATTCATTGATGCGGTTGCGACGAACTTCGATTGGTCGTTTGGGACGGATGACCACTTGCTGAATAACCTCACGGCGCACATGCAGATTGCTTTACAACGCAACGGGGTCAGCGGACCGGTACCACCGAGCTCTGAACTTCAAGAAGTTCGTGAGCAATATCCGAAGTTGTATTCAGCGGTGGTCCGCGGCTTTTTCCAAGTCTTTACCGACCAGAACTTCACGACTGATGAGTTGACGTACTTGCTGATTCACTTTGCCAGCACCTATGAACAACAGTTGAGCCATCAATCGCTCAAAGTCTTGGTGCTGTGTCCCAATGGGATGACGACCGCCCGCATCTTGAAGACGCGTTTGGCCCGGCTAGTCCCAGAGATTACGTCGATTGAGGTTGCCCGTATTGGCAGCTTAGGGCAGATTCATCTGCAAGATTTCGACATGATCCTCTCGACGACGAGTCTACCAGGATTCAAGTTGAACTACCGGGTGGTCAGTCCGCTCTTGTTGGAGAACGAAGTCACGGCCTTGCGGGAATATATTCATCAGTATTTTCCAAGTACCAAGGTGGTCGAGTCTCCAACCGATGAACCAACGACCACCACGCTTGATTTTGATACCGTCTACCAACAAATGACGGTCGCCAAGCAAATCCTAGACCGCTTCACCATCACGCCGATTCGAAATGACGATGAGACGATTGCGGAGACCTTGGTCAAAATCACGCGGCATATTGATCCCAATCTGATTCATGACCCCTTAGAGGTAGCGGGGCGGTTGTTACACCGTTTAGGACTAGCGCCAGTGGGCATTCCGAATACGAATTTGGCGCTCGTGCACACGTTGAGTCAGGAAGTCACCGCACCCTATTGTGCAATCTTCGAACTCGACCAACCGTTGCCTTTTAAGAGTATGGATAACCAATCCATTCGGTTACAGCGGATCGTGTTAATGCTCGGCCCCGCTAATATCAGTGATTTTGAAAATCGGCTGATGGGTAAGCTGAGTGCGCTGGTCATCGAAAGCCGCAAGAACACGCAGACCTTTATGACCGGTGACCGCCAGCAACTTTATCAGTTAATTAGTACAGCATTTTTGAACGAACTAACGAAATAGCGTAGGTGAAAATAATGGAAGCTTTAGATAAGAAAATGATTGCGTTGAACCAACAAGTCGCAACGCAAGAAGAAGGCATCCGCTTAGCCGGTCAACTATTGGTCGATGGCGGTTGTGTGGAACCGGAATACATCGATGCCATGCAGGCACGTAATCAAGATGTTTCCGTTTATATGGGTAATTTCATTGCCATCCCCCATGGTACTGAAGATGGCATGAAGTACATTAAAAAGACCGGGATCTCAGTGGTCCAAGTACCAATGGGTGTGAGTTGGGGAAATCCAGACGATGACGACGATGATAAGACTGTAACGGTCATCTTCGGCATCGCGGGTTTGAACGGCGAACACTTGAACCTCTTATCTCAGATTGCGATATACTGCAGCGACGTAGCCAACGTTGCCAAGTTAGCGGACGCTCAATCTGAAGATGAAATCATAAATCTATTAAAGGAAGTTGATTAGCATGTTAGACGTACATTTTGGCGCAGGGAACATTGGTCGGGGCTTCATTGGCGAAACCTTGGCAGACAACGGGTTTAAGATTACTTTCGTTGATGTTAATGATACTTTGATTGACGAATTGAACAAACGGAATGGTTACACCATTGAATTGGCTGCAGAAGGCCAAGAACACATTGAAGTTCACGATGTTAAAGGCATTAACAACGGTAAGGATCCTAAGGCGGTTGCTGAAGAAATTGCCCAAGCCGATATGGTCACGACTGCGATTGGACCTAAGATTCTGAAGTTCATCGCACCATTGATTGCCGACGGGTTAAAGTTACGGCAAGCCAATAACAACACCACGCCAATCGACATTATTGCGTGTGAAAACATGATTGGTGGGAGCCAATCATTGAAGAAGTCCGTCTACGAATCATTGAATGCTGACGAACAAGCGTGGGCCGATCAAAATGCCGGCTTCCCAAATGCGGCGGTCGACCGGATCGTGCCACTTCAAAAGCACGACGATCCATTGTTCGTTTCTGTTGAACCATTCAAGGAATGGGTCATCGACAAGTCACAAATGAAGAACCCTAAGATCCAATTAAAGGGTGTTGATTACGCGGACGACTTGGAACCATATATTGAACGGAAACTCTTCTCCGTTAACACTGGTCACGCCACGGTTGCCTACACTGGTAACATGAAGGGCTACAAGACGATCGGTGAAGCGGTCAAGGATAACAGTGTTGTGGACCAAGCTAAGCACGTCTTAGGTGAGACTGGTGACCTGCTGATTCAAAAGTGGGGCTTTGATCCTGAAGTCCACCATGCTTATCAAAAGAAGATTTTGAGCCGGTTTGAAAACCCATATATCTCAGATGATATCGAACGGGTCGGCCGGACACCAATCCGCAAGTTAGGTTTCAACGAACGCTTTATTCGCCCAATCCGTGAATTGAAAGACCGCGGTCGCGACTACAGCGCCTTGGTTGACACGGTTGGCGAAATGTTCTTCTTCAACTATCCAAATGACAGCGAAAGCGTCAAGCTACAACAATTGTTGAAGGATGAACCAATCGAACAAGTCATCCGTGAAACGACCGACTTGAAGGATGAAGAGTTAATCAATGAAATCAAAGCAGCTTACGAAAAGCATTTGGCTGCTGTAAAGTAATTTAAAAAGGGCCTAATCACAAACCGCCATAGTGATTAGAACCTTAAAAGGACGTGCACCCTATGATGGGATGCGCGTCCTTTTGTGTTCGCAGCTTGAGTTGTTGTCAGTTGTTGGTTGCGACTACTGCTAATGGTAGTCAGTGGCCGCGCAGACTTACGGATAGGCGTCGTGGCGTGTGTTGGTTGAAGTTGTTTCGAAAATAATGCACGCTGTTCAGACGCACTGGTGATGCGAGCTGAGGCATAAATGCACCTAGCCTAACGTCCCATCCAACGAGATTAGCGTTCCCAGAAGTGCCACCAGGGTTTGGCAGCTTGCTGGGACTGTTGGTCCAACTGGGCCATGACCTGGTTCAAACGGTCGCTCAATGAGTCCAGGCGACGAATGATGATTTCCTGTTGCTTATACAATTCCGTGTTGGTTGGGCCGGATGGTCGCGCGGTCGGAACCCGTTTGTCATCGGTAACGGATGTGGTGGTCGTCTCGGGCTTAGTGGCCTGTTCAGCAACGGGTTCAGCCTGTTCAGCAGTTGCAGCCGGGGCCTTGGGAGCCTTTTCTGTTGTGGCCGGTTCAGCTTGCTTAGTTCCAAAAGCGCGTCCCAGCGCCGTTGCGAGCGTCGTACCTTGTTCTGCCAAATCGATGGCAGCTTGGAACGTTTTTAGATCCGCGGGGCTGTATAACCGATGACTATTATCGGCCGGGCGGAAGCGGTTCTCGTCGTTTAATTGTTTTTCAACCATGGTACTGTACTTGCGCAACGTCACTGCCTTGATGCCGAGTTGTTCAGCGGCGACTGATGCGACTAGTTCTGAGTCCTGTTCAGGACTGAGTGTTTGTGTGGACACAAAAATTCCTCCTTTAGCCTATATCGTTTCTATAACGCTATTATATCGAATTTTAATCGTAAAAAACACTGATATACGGGGAAATTGTGACCCATGTTCGGGATTCAGACCGCGAACACCGCTCGAAGGTGCAAAACATGCTATGATAGAACGGAAATCAATGGAAATGAGGATTACGATATGATTGAACCAGTAGATAAGACGACCTTTGAGACCGTGGCGGCCGATACGGCGCTGACCGTGGTTGATTTCTGGGCTGATTGGTGTGGCCCGTGCAAGATGCAGGAGCCAGTGCTTGAAGCGCTCGATGACGCGTATGACGGGCAAATCAAGTTTGCGTCATTAGACGTGGACCAGCATCAAGAAATTGCCGAAAAGTTTGAAATTATGAGTATTCCCGCACTCGTGATTTTTAAAAATGGCAAGCCCGCTGAAAAAGTAGTCGGGTTTCATCCACAAGCAGCTCTGAAGAAATATTTGGATCAGAAGTTGGCGGAAGCCACAGCTGATTAGAATGAAGCCGGCGTTGTGTGCTGAATAATTGGCTAAAAAAATCGCGGTAAGCTAAGTGCTTACGGCGATTTTTTAGTGACCGGCGATACTGGTATTTAGTGAATAGCGTCATTAGGACGTCGTTTGGTACACGGCCTAGTTAGTCAGCTCAGGTTCAGACTGCTAGCTCAGTTGAACTTCGGCCCGTGCCTGCGTAGTCGAGCTGGGACGTACCATTCAATGTTTAGGATCATGGCGGGTTTGGTACAGCATCCAGATGGCGAAACTTCCGACGCCCAGAATGGCAAGGTCGATTAACAGCGTGTGCCACAGCGGTCTAACGACTGGGTAGAAGGCCCACTGTTCGAGCAACAATGCAGCCAGGCAGACTGGCGCTAATTGATATTTGAGTACCGGCTGTTCGCGATGGCGCCACGGAATGATGATTGAAACCAACCACATTAGAATTGAAATCACGATGGTCACAACTGGATTGATCAGCATCGATAGGATGCCTAGAATAGCGAGTAGATAGGGCATGAAGATTAAGGGATTCTTGAACATAGTCATCTTGTTCCTCCTCGTGGTTAAACGTTGTCGTTTGCGGGGTGTGGGTAATCGGTAGCTGTGTCGGGGGTATTCGGAGTCGGTACATCTAATTTTCAGTGACTTAACGTAACTTGTATGATGCCCGTGTACTTAGTTGATTAGTTTGATTGAATGACGACAATTGCTAAAAAAGATGATGGTTGTGCGCTGGCAATCACTAAATCGACACGATTGGCTAATCAAACGAACGCACCTCGCTAATACCAGCGTAACACAGTCATCAATTCATTTGTAATCCTATTAAGAAAGTCGTGATTGAGAAACTAATTTTCATGATAATTTTCAAAGTCTGTCAAGTTAGGAATCGTTAATAGTTTAGCGTGAGGGTGGCCGCTTAACCGCGAGCTAACGGGAGCGCCGTTGTTAATAATTAAACGGTCAGTGAGACGGCCTATATAATTCGTTGAGCTATGCTAAGTTAGTAGGAATGAAAACGGCGACGAGAGGGGTTAACATGAAGAAATTAATATGGGCATTACGCCTGGGAATCGTCTTATTTGGGGTCGCATTAGTGTGGGAACAAGTGCAATATAATCGGCAAGTTGCCAGTGGTCAGCGCATCAGTCAACAGCGCCAGTCACGCCATCGTGAAGCGAATCATCTTAAAATCGTTCGTCCACGCCAACTGAGTGACTTTTCTGCCACCAAGGTTGAAGCGGCCCAAGTCTCGTTGCATGTGAAAGGCCCCCGGGTCATTGACGAAGACATACCATTACATATTCGACAGATTGCGGCCGGGCAACGTATCCAGCCCGAAAATCCGCGTAGCGCTGTCTACAATAAGCCGATGATTCAAGTCTATAGCGACGACCACCAAGACATGAATAATCGCGTGACCTATGCCCACAATGCGGATAATACGGTGATGATTACCCCCACGGAATCAAGCCCAGCGAAATCCCAAGCAGTGCGCGTCAACACGCAGGCAAGCCCAAAACACCGCACGACACTACTCAAGGTCGTACAACTCATTATTTAGACGGTCTAATATGCATTAGGCGATTTGATTTGGTAGCGTCAAGAATCTTGTGTAAATGAAATGCCTTCGTACATATAATATGTATCTAACTTAAATAAACGATGCTTCCAAGGTGTCCTGGAGTCCTTTGAACCCTCGGTGGATCCGCTTCAGA
>NZ_JAGYGS010000042.1:0-26048 GCF_018991185.1 Lactiplantibacillus sp. 7.2.4 | reverse complement strand
GGCATACTGACATTTAAATATGATGACGTTCAGCGTACGTCAATACGGTTAGTCGACTGAATACTTGAGCCAAACGGCATCGGAGTCAAACTGCTGAACACTTTTGAGGTGTAAGCTGATTGGTTGGTCACTCTTAGTCAACCCATCAAACACAGCGGTTTGCCCCGCACGGCCATCAACACCAGCCCCAATGAGCAGGCTCACTTCGTCGATTAATCCGGCTTCAAGCATCGAGCCATCGATGTGACCGCCGCCAACGACTGCGAGCCGTCGCACGTTAAACTCGTCTGCCACTACGGCCATGGCGCGCTTCAAGTCAATTTTAGTTTCACCCGTCGCAATCCAAGAGATGTGCTTGGAATCAAGATAATCGACATATTCTTGAGGGGCGGATGTGCTGACGATTAAAAGGTGCGGTCGACTAGCATTACGATCATCGTGCCAGCGTAAGGTGCCATGCGTATCAACAACAATCTCATAGCCAGCTGCTTCACGATTTTTCTGAAAAGCTTCGTGACCGATTGCCTGCGCGTTTGTCGCTTTGAAAGGCCCCGCTGCTAATTCCAATTGACCAGTGATTCGTCCACTCAAACGGCTGGGCGCATCCAGCGCTACTAGACTAGCGTTATAGTCTTCAACGCCGCGAAGTTGGGCAGTCATGTTGCAGTCGATACGACCATCGACTGAGGTCATCATGTGGCAAATAATGTAAGGTTTATTCATGTTAAAGTTCGCTCCATTCATGGTTAAAATCTGAGGTTGCTTTCATCATAACTGTTAAAGTGTACTTTAATGCAAGTCAGTTGCTGGAGAAAAGACAATTATTTGCCAAAATAACCGGCAATCGTGACGATTCGCACTCACCTGAAACAAGGCAAGTCGTGTGGCTAGTATGTGATTAACATCAATTGAAGCTGAAATGGTGCCTCAGATGTGGCATTGATTGGGGGCGCTTTTTTGGAGGTGAAATCACGATTATAAAAATTTTTATTGTAATTCCTAAGCTAACATGATAAGTTATTACGAGTTATTAGTTATGGGACTCAACGATTATCAGGCTATTTGGTTCGTGAAATGGTTGATTAATTGGTGCGTTATGTGCAATTGGCAAGTTTACCAACTGATTGGTGCTTGCTGGCCTCAGATATTAGCCCAATTTGACTTGTCCATCAGGGGGACTCTATCGTGCGGTTCAAGTTTGACCCGCGGAATGGTGGGCTGTAAGCAGCTAACAACTGGCAATCGCACACAGCGAGAATTGCGGACCTAACTAAGTAATAGTTGAAAACAAAATAAGGGGAATTACGGGAAATGATGACTGAACACGAAGCCTATTTAACGACGTTTTACTGGCTGGCCGACAGCTGGGTGAACGATGATTATCTTGGCCTAGAAGATGAGTATGACTTGGATGAAATGAATGAATCTGTCGAGGATCTGCTGAATCAGATGCAGGCGGGGGCGGTTGGCACTCCGAGTGAAGATGATGCCTATTGGGCCGACTGGCAACGGGCGGTCACTGAAGTGCTCAAGCCGACGTCGGATGTTGAGAATACTTCAGTAACAACCGATGACGCATCAGAAGTCGTCTTGCCAACTTCGGTCCGTCCTGAACGCCAATTAGAAAATGTGCAAGCCTATGCGGCGATGAATGCCTTTTTGCAAAGACAAGCCAATGATGAGTACCTGCGTTTACTTGGGACTCGCGCGGCTGTTCAGGTGACCGGCGCCGGGTGGCAGATTTGGCAACGACATCGTCAAAGCATGCATCCCGAGGGTGCGCCTCAGACCTTGACGATGCGTCAGTTACGGGCAGTCGTGTGGGTATTCATCTCGCGGTATAACTTGAAAGATGATCCGTTTGATATTTATTCTTTGCTAAACGCCTTAGAGTCGTGGCAGGTGTCGGGTGACGCTGAATTGGATGCACAATGGCAACAAATCGTGGACGCTAGCAATGTTGATCCCCAGGCCATTACACTCGTGGAAGGACTCTCACTAGCCTTGCAATTGTTGGACCAAGCAGAATGGGATGGCGACCTGACAGCGAAGGTGACGCTGCAAAACAAGCTGACGCAGCGAACACTCGATGACAAACTCAACGAAGAGACTGAGCGAAATTGGGTCTATGCATGGCAACATTGGGATTTAGCACAACCGGCGAACACTGAACAATGGGCGCGGCATTTTGATGCTGAATTCAATGATGAAGACGATGATGACGAGTCGCAAGAACAGCCAGCCTGGAAATTGGGCGCGAGCTACAGCACGGTATTGATTGCGGTACGCTTAATTGCGTATGGCATGTTTCGGCCAGAGAGCGTTCCAGGCCTAGCCGCTGTTGGCATGTCCAATCAGGCGTTAGGTGCGATGGTCAGTGTTGGCATCGTCTTAGTGGCGTGGTTGATCACCGCGATTGTGATTACCATTGGAATCTGGGGCTGGCGGCAAATTCGCCGGTTGATTTTTTAGCCTAGTTTTTATTAATGACTGATGTATATCGGTGACCGCGGACTCGGCAATTAGGCTGGGCTGCGGTCTTTTTTAATTATTTTAAATGAGTCGGCGTTTTAGGGCCGGGCCGAAACGGGGACCAGGCGCGATGGTCGCAATTACAACGCGATTTGATGACTGAGAACAGACAACGGTTATCCGTCGTGAGTGACGTGAACAAAACGTGCCCACTTACTGGCTGCCTTGGGAGCGGGCAATCGTTTGTAATTCCGAGATGAAATCCGGATCCAAATGCGCTGACTGCCGATGATGGCCAGTCCGAGTCGGCGCTAGTGGCTGATAAAGCGTGGTCACATCTGGGATGAGGGGCTGATTGTTAAACAATTGCTGACCGTGAATTTTGACGGTCGACTTGAGGGTGCCAATCGTTAAAACGGCAGCGGCCCCGGTATTCAGGTAGACGCCACTATTCAGACTCGTATAGCCGGCAGTCGGATGTCCGACTAATGTCACGTGGGGATTGCGTTTCAGCGCCATAAGCGTGATTTCCGCGGCGCTGGCGGTCTGTTCGCCGACAATGACGGTAATGTGTTTAAAATAGAGTCGTTTAGGTGGTTGAAATGTCAGAGATTCTTGCTCCAAATTATCAGATAGGTGCCCGTGGTGTAGGGTTCGTGGAAAGGCACGGCCGTGATTGTCGAGACCGGTGTAGAGCGTGCCGTCGGGGATAATCGCGGCCAAACCGGCAATCATCGGTTCCGCTAGGTCACCCGTATTGCTTGCAAAGTTCAAAATTAGTTGAGATGCGGGACTGGCTTGTTTCAGCAGTGCTTGTAGACGTTGCCAATATTGTTTTTGGATGGCTCGACGCTGACTGAAGAAGCCCGGCACGTTGATGAGTTTCAACCGATGATCCGTGACGAGACGCGGTAATTGATGGTGCTCGACCTGCTTGATGTTGCTAACAGCGAACGAATGCCGATTTGCGCGTTGAAGCAAGCGGCTCAATTGTGTGACCGAGGTAATTTGGCGTCCGTCGTCAGTTTGTGCGCGGATGGTTTGCCAACTCGCTCGGTCATTGATGATCCCCCGACGCGTCATCGCAGCGATTGCGGGTCGGGCGTCAAAGTGGGGCGACAAGCGTTGACTGGTGGTTAGCATCATAACGCCCATACAAGCTAGTAGGGTCCCAATAACCCGGAAAAGTTTACGTTTCATGTTTGGCGCCTCGTTTAGTCGGATAATTTAGTTGGCTGAAAGATTTGAACGGCGATGATGACCACCTGACCACTGATGAGAAAGGATGGGGCCTGGTTTGAAACACCATCACTTAAAGTGTTCTTTTGATCGAATTGAGGTCATTTAAAGTGTAAATCTGGTAACCGTGAGTTGCAATTAGAACGTCACGTTAGTTGAGCAGGTCTCTGCTTATTAAAATCAAAAACGAGTTATCCAGCAGTTGACTCCTAAATGCCGTGATAACTCGTTTTTAACTCATATTTAATTGATTTAAAGTTCAGGTGATTATTTAAAGTTGTTACTCGTCCAACCCACGACCATTAACTATATCAGAGCAACCGTAACGCCTATGGAATCGTCGACGACTGCGCCAAGTCCGCTTCGAGTTGTGTTAAGAATATCGTGACCAAGTCTTTTTCCACCTTGTTGAGCTGGTGGCCTGATGGGTATGCGATAAAGTAATTCAGTGACAGCAAGTCTTGCGGTAGTGGCAGTAGATTGTAACGTTCGGGGTCCGGACGGGTGTGCACGCTGTCTGGGAGAAATGTCACGCCCAGTCCAGCTGTGGCGAGCTTCGTGATGGTGGCCGTACTGGTGCTTTCAATGACGATATTGGGCGACACGTTGTATTTTTGCAGCAAATAATCAACTTGGCGCCGAATTGAAGAACCGTGGGGCGAGAGCACGAGTGGGGCTTGTAGCAAGTCCTGGGTGGTGAGTGCACCGGGATTTAAATAGGCCTGATGCGGTTGATACCAAGTGACCGTGTTGGGAATAATGGCGTAATAGCCATCGCGGCCGCGGTCGAAGCTATCTAAACCGGGGGCGATCGTCTCTGGATTTTGGCCAATCAAAAAGTCGAGTTCACCCCGTAACACCCGTTGCTCGTTGCGGGCCAAAATATCCTCGGTTAATTCAATCTTCGTGGTGGGGTGCGCCTTCAGAAAAGCGGGCAAAAACAACGGCAGCAAGTAGTTCCCCAAACTAGGTAAGATGCCCAATCGTAGCACGACTTGGTCTGCATGCGTATATTGGCGTAGTTGCTTGGTAAAAGCGGCCTTGTCATTTTCCAACGCCGTCAAATACTGGTAGTAGGTCCGACCGGCTGGCGTTAGTCGAAGTGGACTGACATCACGGTTGATGATTTTGACACCGAGTGTTTTTTCAACGTTGCGAATACTTTGAGTCAGATAAGGCTGAGAGATGTATAGGTCGCGGGCAGCCCGGGTAAAGTTGCCATGTTTTAAGAGGACGTCCAAAAAGCGGCGCATCTCGCTGGAGTCAGTTTTTGGCAAATGGACACCTTCCTTTCGAAAAAATGAGGACGCCGATTGCAACCCGCACCGTCACTGGTGACCATTTTTTCAGGACGTGTGGCTGACTAAAAGGGGCGTCTAAGGTGTCTTAAGTTTACCGCGAATGTTGGTTATAGTAAATTTGTTATAACGCGATAGATAAATAAATATTTCACAAGCATGGCGCTTTCATTTAAACTAATCAGTATAAGCAATCGGTCAAGCTCAACTGATTCGAGGCATTGACCGGATAAAATACCACTTACAAGTTACGATGGAAGGAACTGATATTATGAAGTTTGTCGGGATTGTCGGCACTAATGCGACCCAATCAACGAACCGTCAGTTATTGCAATACATGCAACGTCATTTTGAACAACAAGCCACGATTGAAATTTGTGAAATAAAAGATTTACCGGCGTTTAACGAACCGGATGACCGGACCGCGCCAAGCACTGTACAACAGCTTTCCGATAAGATCAACGCCGCGGATGGGGTGATTTTTGCGACCCCTGAATATGATCATTCGATTCCCGCCGTTTTGAAGAGTGCGATTGAATGGTTGTCATACACGACGCGACCCCTGATCAATAAGCCGGTCATGATCGTCGGTGCTTCGAATGGCTCACTAGGAACGTCACGCGCGCAGGCCCATTTGCGGCAAATCTTAGAAGCGCCTGAACTGAAGGCGTTGGTCATGCCGAACGTTGAATACTTGCTCGGTCGGTCCTTGCAAGCCTTCGATGACCAAGGTAATTTGACGTATCCCGACAAAGTCCAAGAACTGGACAACGCGTTTGATGAGTTCGTAGACTTTGTCGATTTGACGACCAAGATTATGCCGTCCAGTCAATTTTTCGAAAAGAGTAAGCAATTTTCATGGAAACAAGTCACTGGGGAGGAATAGCCAAATGAAATTTGTTGGAATTGTGGGGACGAATGCCCGCCACTCATATAATCGGATGTTACTAGAATTCATGCAACGGCACTTTGCGGACCAAGCCGAAATTGAGATTCTCGAACTGACGGACGTGCCGATGTTTGATGAGTCCAATGACCAAACGGATAGTGACGTCATTCAGCAGTTTGCAACTAAAATCGAAGCAGCGGATGGGGTGATCATTGCCTCTCCAGAACACAATCATTCGATTCCTTCCGCGCTTAAAAGCATTATTGAATGGTTATCGTTCAAAATTCACCCCTTTGACGGGCAAGCAGTCATGATCGTCGGCGCTTCCTATAGTGTCCAGGGTTCATCCCGTGCCCAGTTACATTTGCGCCAGGTCCTTGATGCACCCGGCGTTAATGCCAGTGTCATGCCAGGTTCTGAGTTTCTGTTAGGTCGCGCTCCAACCGCGTTTGATGACCAGGGGAATTTAAAGGTTCAAGGGACGATTGACTTCTTGGATAGCTGTTTTGCCAAGTTCCAAAAATTTGCGGAAATCGTGGCTGAAATGAACGCGCCGGAAGCCCTGAGTTTTAATCCTGGGACGTATGAAGTGACCGCGACTGGCCATAATGGCGAATTACCAATGCGGGTCACGTTGTCCGCAGACCGCATCGAAGACATCGAAATCGATACTAGTAGTGAAACTAAGGGGATCGCGGATGTCGCCTTCGAACGGATTCCTAAGGAAATTATCGACGGTCAAACGTTGGCAGTCGATGCAATCTCTGGCGCTTCGATTACTAGTCATGGGGTGATCGATGGCGTGGCTCGCGCCGTCAAAGAAGCGGGTGCTAATCCTGATGAATTGAAGAAACGCCGCGCGACTAAAGCCGTAGCCAAGCCCAAAGTTACCGAAGTCACGACGGATGTGGTCGTCGTTGGTGCGGGTGGCGCTGGTTTGACGGCCGCGGCCAAGGTCTTGCAAGCTGGTCATCAAGCATTAGTCTTGGAAAAGTTCCCAGCGGTTGGTGGTAACACCGTTCGAGCTGGTGGGCCAATGAATGCTGCTGACCCAGACTGGCAACGGCAATTTGCTGCTTTGCCAGGCGAAAAAAAGTCGCTACAAGAATTGACTGAATTGGATGAAGCCCAAATTGCGCCTGAATATCGGGCTGATTTCCGCACGCTCAAGCAACAAATCAAGACGTACTTAGCGGATAATGCCGACCAGACGGGGACCTTGTTTGATTCCACACTGCTACACCGCATTCAGACTTACCTGGGTGGGAAGCGGACCGATTTGAATGGCCAACAAATTTATGGTCAGTATGATTTGGTCAAAGAATTGACTGATAATGCACTGGATTCGGTCAAATGGCTCAAGTCAATCGGCGTCAAATTTGATGAAACGCAGGTCACAATGCCGGTCGGTGCGATCTGGCGGCGTGGTCATAAACCGATGGGCGACCTCGGTTTTGCCTATATTCAAACCTTGAAAGATTTCGTTGAAAAACAAGGTGGGACGATCATGACGGAAACGCCCGTTCAGAAACTGTTAGTGACGGATGGTCAAGTCCGCGGGGTCGTTGCGACCAACGCTGACCACGAACAGGTCATCGTGCATGCGGATGCGGTGATTCTCGCTTCAGGTGGTTTTGCGGCCAATACTAAAATGTTACAAAAGTACAATACCTACTGGACGGCCATCGACGATGATGTCAAAACGACCAATTCGCCAGCCATGACCGGTGACGGGATTCGTTTAGGGACGAGCGTTGGTGCGGACCTGGTCGGCATGGGCTTTTCACAAATGATGCCCGTTTCTGACCCGAATACCGGTGAACTGTTCACCGGACTGCAAGTGCCACCGGCTAACTTTGTGATGGTCAATCAACAAGGTAAACGATTCGTGAATGAATACGGTAGTCGTGATGAATTGACGCAAGCCGCCATCGATAACGGGAGCTTGTTCTACTTGATTGCGGATGAGGCTATTAAGAAGACTGCTTACAACACGAGTCAGGCCAAGATTGACCAACAAGTTGCCGACGGGACGCTATTCCGGGCAAACACGTTGGCTGAACTGGCTGAACAGATTAAGGTTGACCCTGATGTGTTAACGAAGACGATCAGCGATTACAACCATTATGTTGATGCGGGTTCGGATCCAGAGTTCCACAAGACTGCTTTTGATTTGAAAGTGGAGGTTGCGCCATTCTATGCGACCCCACGGAAGCCAGCGACGCATCATACGATGGGTGGCTTGAAGATTGATACCGGCGCACACGTCCTTGATCACCAGGGTCAACCAATCGATGGGTTATACGCAGCCGGTGAAGTTGCCGGTGGGATTCACGCTGGTAACCGCTTGGGTGGTAATTCACTTAGCGATATCTTTACATTCGGTCGAATCGCGGCAGCAAATGCACTCGCTGACCACGAGACTGCAGTGACGGAATAGTTGAGTTTTACCCGCGCATGGAATCACCTGCAACAACGGCCAGGCTGTATAATCGACCTAGAAGTACCGAATTGAACGGGGGAGATTATCACATGCAAAAACCAATGCCAGTTGCGGTCACAAATATCGCCGGCAATATTACCCATCAGCCAGCCTACATGACGATCGTGTTAAATGACCATAAATATTCTACTGCGCGTAAGAAGACGCCTTTTATCCTCAAGGCGTTAAACGAAGGCGCGGCTGCACACGGGCGCTTGACGATCACGCCGAGTCGGCTGAGTTTGGCAGACGAACGTGGCCAGGTGTTTCAGACACTTGCACCGACGTCAGCTGCGATTACGGACGTCCAACTAGGGCTATACCGGTCAATCGTGCGGCAGTTAGGTAACGGCGTGCGGATGAAGGCCCGTTATACATTGGCGGTGACGCTGATGACACCCAGCGCTAGCTATCAATTGTTAAACACTGATCTGGAGTGATTGAACCACTGATTGCGTGGATTAAAGACTATCAACTCCACTTAACTGATTCGTTACAATTAGCCACCAGTGATTTAGACTGGCTGAACTTGACGACCGCCCAGTTTGAAGCCTTGACGAAGGGCACCAAGTACTTCACCTGGCAACAGACGATTGGTGCGCATTGGTAAATCATCAAAAGAACTGAAGATATGGCGCTTACTTGCAGATTGAATTGCAAGTAAGCGCCATTTTTTGTTCAAAATGCGCCAGATGAGTCCCGTTAGTAACCATGCAAAATTGGTAGATTTAGTTCTTAGTGAGCCACTATGTTCGGATAATTTGTTAATGTACGGCCTGAAAATTGCTGGTTTATTTGAATTACCGATTGGATATTGGTACCATCAATCTGAACTATCGGCCGTGAATGGTAGTCAGCATTATCAGCAGGTCAATCTCATTTTTGATGGCGTGAATTCATACTCAAAATTCGCATGATTAATAGCGATGACAGTCAACACGGTGGTAGCTAGAAGAATCGTTCGTGGTTGTTAAATCTGATACCAGACCGGTTGCCGGGCGAGTATCATCAATGAAGTCAGTGTATTTGGGGATACACAAATAATCAGTCACCTGGGTTCAAATACGGTGTCCTCGAGTTTGTGAAATCGGTGGGAGCTAGTGTCGATTGCGAGGATGTCGTTGCTGAATATTTGATTAGTGATGTTATAAAATAAGCAAAGTAATATTGGGGGAATTAGCATGCGAAGTCCACGGTTAACGATTATTGTGCCTTGTTACAATGAGGAAGCAGTTTTGCCCAAATCAGCGCACGTTTTGGCAGAGATTCTGATGGGGTTGATTCAGCATAAACAAGTCAATTCAGAAAGTAAATTGCTGTTTGTAGATGATGGCAGTCAGGATGCAACTTGGGCCTTGGTCAAAGAACTCGAAACGCAATTACCAGTCGTGACCGGTATCAAGTTCAGTCGTAATTTTGGTCATCAGAATGCGTTGATGGCCGGGATGAAAACGGCCTGTCCAACTTCTGATATGATGATTACCATCGATGCGGACCTCCAAGATGATCCGCAAGTGATTCCGGAAATGGTCGCGCGGTTTCATGCTGGTAGCGATGTCGTCTTAGGCGTTCGCAATGATCGCAGTAGTGATTCTCATTTCAAGCGGTGGACGGCTGAACGCTTTTACGGTTTGATGAATCGCATCGGTGTCCAGTTGGTGCACGACCACGCCGATTTCCGCTTATTGAGTCAGCGGGCAGTGCGGGCGCTGCTTAGCTATCAGGAGACCAACTTGTTTTTACGCGGCATCGTGCCACAACTCGGGTTCCCGACGACTAAACTTTATTATCGCCGGCGCCCACGGTTTGCGGGGGTTTCTAAGTATCCACTGCGCAAAATGCTGTCGTTTGCGTTTGACGGTATCACGTCGTTTTCCATCGCGCCCATCAAGGTGATTTTGATGCTAGGCGTGTTAATTAGCGGCGGTAGCTTACTGATGATGGTGTATGCGGTTATTCAAGGCTTGCTGGGAACGGCCATTAGCGGCTGGTCCTCACTGATGACGAGTTTATGGTTTTTAGGCGGCATGCAATTAATTGGGATCAGTGTGGTTGGGGAATATGTCGGCAAAATTTTTGCGGAGGTCAAACATCGTCCGCGGTATATTATTGAGACCGATGATTATACCGTCACCCAACAGCCAGCATTGCTCGATTCACAGCGGGTGCACGTATGAAAGGCATCGTTAAAGGTATCAACTGGCTCGCAGCTGCGGTGTTAGTCGTTGCAATTGGCTTGGCGTGGTTACAACCGATTCGTTTCTTCGGTAACCCGGACTGGGCTTCGCCACTGGTGCAATTGGCGTTAGTTCTCGGCTTGCTCGTATGCCTAAATGCGGGCCGGCAACTCGTTCGTCAATTGTCAGCGAAACAGTACCACTGGTTGGTGCTAGGCGCGATTGGTTTCGTGGTGGTCGTTCAGGGCTGGCTGGCGGTTAACTTTGTGGATGTGGCGCGGGCGGATGCCTTCTATGTTCGCCGGCAGGCACTTGTTCTCGCTAGTGGCGGCCATCAGTGGCAACACTATTTTATGATTTATCCGAATAACGTTAATATGACGCTACTAGAAGCGGCGGTGCTCAAACCACTGCTGCATTTGACACAGACGCCCTGGGTCCTCATGAATACCTTGCGCTTTTTATGGGCCGATACGGCACTGGTGAGTGGCTTGTACTTGTTCAAACAGTGGCGATACTGGCAACCGGGCGCGCTTGGCTTGGTCGGCTTATGGCTAGTGAGCGTTCCAGTGGCCGCATACGGGTTGTTTGCTTACACCGACGTGCTCGTGTTACCACTAATGCTTGACAGTTTGGCTTTACTAACACTTAGTCAACAGGTCGGCGGGTGGCGGCGCGGGGGTCTCTGGTTGATTGATGGCCTGCTGGTAGCGGCCGGTGTGTTGCTGAAAACTAACCTGATTGTGTTGTGGTTTGCACTCGTCATGATTGGTGGGATTGTATGGCGGCAGCGGCGGTGGTCTGGTCGACAATTATTTGGTTGGCTGATGAGTCTTGCGGTGACGTTGCTATTAATGGTGGCAGTGATGCAACAAGCCCAACATCAGGCTGGCTATCAACGGCAGCCTAATGCAGCACTACCAGCCACGAGTTGGATCGCCATGAGTTTAAATCCGAAGAGTGATGGCCAGTACCGCCATGATGACTTTGCCTTAGTGAATCAACAACCGACTGCTAAGGCTAAGCAACAGCAGGCCCAGCAAATGATTCAGCAGCGGCTGCAACACATGGGCGCAACTGGGACATTCGTTCATTTGCTGAAAAAGCTGCGAGTGTTTTGGGCGACTGGCGACTTTGATAGCTTTAAACTGACGACGCAGTGGATTCGCGCGCCCCGTTGGTATTGGAATCATCAGCGGCAATGTCAATTTTGGTTGGTATTGATGACTCAGACGATTTATTTAGTAATGTTAGTGCAAGCCATTGTGGCATTGTTGCAACGGCGCGACTGGCCCGTGACGTTTCTGGCGTTGACCATTCTGGGGCTGACGATTTTTCACGTTGGCTTTTGGGAAGTCGAAGGACGCTATGCGTTGCCACTATTGCCGGGTCTGATGCTACTAAGTCTGATGGGTGGTCGCGAAATTTCCAACTGGCAGTTTTCAGTGTCGATGCGTCATCGGTTAAGGTGGTTGACGGCAACGCTTGCTGCAGTCAGTCTAATCAGCTTGTGGCAAACCAGTCAGTCGACACGAGTCAACGATGTCTTGCGCGGGAGTCAAGGCAATGGAACCTACATGGTCACAATGAAGCAGGCGATTCGACCCCATCAAGTGCTTAAGTCTGCACTTCAAGCCAGTGGCCCGAGTAATACCATTCAATTGCAGCCTGACAAGTCGCAACAGCCGGTGACCATTACTTTGGCGAAGGGCAAGCGGACGATTAAACGCTGGACTGGAACGCCTAATCAATTAAAAAATTTAGTGTACCCGGTGACGGCTGCCGGCCAGTTACAGTTGACGATCAAAAACCAGGGCAAGCGCGCCGTTCGGTATGGCGTCGTAACCGCCAATTACAGCCCACTTACTGGCCAAGTGACAGCCGAATCTAAACAGTACTTGCAATATGACGTTAAGAAACACTATCAGCAGCCAGCAACACTAACGACTGGTAAGGCCTGCCTGGTGGTAATTGCCATTGCCTGGGCCGCCACTAGTTGGTCAATTGAGTATTTATCTACGAACAAGCAAAAATTTGCACGTGAGTAATTGCAGCGGTTTTATCGTTACTGATTAGCTAAGTTGATAGCAAGCCTGGCCGATGAACAAAAACGCCTGTCTGATAGGCCTAAGTATTCGTTACGCGTTGTGCTAGTTAATCTGTCATGAATCATGATTAAATCGTGCCAGTTGGTGGATTCCTGTTCGTCCGCCGATGCGCGCCCTAGTCCGACTTCCGGGGCCGGCTGACAACGCTGGAACAGGGCGGACATCGATTTGAACTCACGCAGAAAATCACTGCGCAATTTCAAATACGAGTCTTCTTCTAGCCCGGGAAGGCCACCCGGACAAGAAGAATTTCACCCTTGAGCATTGTCAGCCGGCCCCTACAGTCGGGAACCCACTCGAATGGCAGATGAACGGCCACCTATCTGGGTACAACTGACCACTGAATATTTAGTGATTGGCTCCTCAGACAGCGGCTCAACGGGTATCGATGATGACTCACAGTATTTAGTTACTGAGAAGATTACCTGAATATAAATCACTCATCCCCATGCCACAAATTTCAATGGCAACTGGTCTTGAAATTTATCGATGACACTTCCGTTGTTTAAAATACAAGACTTTGTTATCTGGGATAGCTAGTAAAAATTCTGACAGGTTCAGTGAAGACGCTTGTCCGAAACATTAAATTACGGGGAAGGAAGTTTAGCAATCGTTAGAAACCAGACTGCCAGTTGAATATCAAAATTCCCGTGTATCAAGGGATCAACAACTAGTCCAACAAAAAGTTGGGCCCACACATGTCTGCCTTTCGAATACCATCCCCGGCTGGAAGGTGTTTCTGACAATGCTCAGCGATGAAATTCCACTTAGCAAGCGTTTTTGGCTTGGTTAGTGGAAGACCAGCATTTAAGACGTGGGTTGTCGGCTTAAATCTGTGTCCATCGCGTTCCAGCGTTGTCAGAAATGCCTGGAAGCCGGAATAGGACGCAACTACAACAGAAAGTTTACGGTAACTCGCACTTTTTCCAGCGGGTCTCAGCTGGCAGCTCTTGAACTGAGAAAATAGCATGATTTAATCATCTTTAGTGCTAAAGAATAGCAGCACAACGCGTGTTCATGCGACAACTTCATAAACACAGTAAACGACCGCACTGCCGATGGTTCATCATTAGCAATGCGGTCGTTTCAATCGTCCATCTTTAATGAGTGATGTCACGTAATCGGCGCCGATTCCAAATTGTCCAGCTTAGAAAGCTAAGCCCGCTAAGCAGTGAAATCAAAGTCCCTAGTTTTAGCCCAGGAACATGATAAATCAGACGGATGTGGTTGTGGCCGGCATGAATTGGAACCGCCAGCATGCCGCCGATGATGGTGCGTGTTCGAACTTTAGTGCCATTAACGGTCGCCGCCCAACCTTGATCGGCCGGAATCGCAATGTAGCACCACCGTTGTTGGCGGGTTGCCGTGACGGGGCCACTGACAATGGTGTGCAGGCCAGCGACGTGATAAGTTGGGACGAAGCGACTGGCACGAAGTCGATGCTTGATTGAATTAAACTTGGCCTGATCGAGACTAGCGAGGTGGACGTGAGTACCAAGGCTAGCGCTTGTACGTTTGACAGTCAGGGTGACGAGGCTACCCTTGTCGAAGTAGCCTAAGGAACGCAACACGATATCCCCATTGGCGTTGAACTTTGTCGGAACCAGGTGGCCGTTAACGCGCATAGTCGTGAATTTCGACTGACCTAACGTATCGTTGTAGTACAGATAACCAGTCCGGGTCACGCGGAGCTTAATCGTATGGCGGTAAGGAAAGGTCGGTGCCGTGGCATCATAACTGACGTGATCAGCCAGCCGAACAGCTTGGCCAAAGTAGGCTGTGGCGCTAGGTTGCAGGCTTTGCAAGATACGCTCTTGATTGATAAGCGCACTGTTTTGCCGCAGTTTAACCTGTGTGAAGGCGTTCGGTACTGCAAAGCCTAAGCTGTTTTGACTACGCGAGTTGATGGTTGCTTGGCCAACGGCGTTGAGCTGGACGTCGTATTTGATTGCCAGTAATAAATCAGTCACGGGGTTCAGACCTTCAGAACTGACACGGCGAGCGTTTTTAGAAAATAATCCCAGCGATTTCAACATCAGGCGGGTTTGGTTGGCAAACGTCGAACTGTAGTAGCTGATGTCGTGAAAGTTGAATAACAGTGGATCGTTGTAATTACGGTAATGGCTACTGGCATTATAGGCTTGGTTGATGAGTGTATTGCGACTTTCAACGCGGTAGAGTTGGCCATCCGGGTCGCTGACTGAGCGCATCTGCCGGTCTTCAATGCGATAGGCTGCCACGTATTTGGTCTGATTGCCGAACGGACTATGGGCCATCATTAACTTGCTATTGAGGCCCAGTTCTAGTGCCGTGATTCCAGTGAGACCTAGTACCTGCCAACGCTTGGCCGTCAAAAATAGACAGCTGGCAGTTAAGATGACCGCAGCTAAGCTCAAGAGTAAGGTGCTAGTTGCCAGCGGATGATGCGTGCCGCGTTGGCCCCACCAGCCTAAAATCAAGGCCACCATCAGTCCGATCGGCAATCCCCATTTCCAGACAGGTGTGACCTGACGGGGACCGGCTTGCCAGGCCTCACAAGCAATTAAGATGAGCGCAAAGCTGAAGAAGAAGGCGTTCCGGTATGGAAAGCCGGCGGGCGTTTGAAACATGTGCCAGATTGTATCGAGTGTCCGAATTGCCATGCTTAAAAATAAGGCCAGTAACAGACCAAAACCATGCCATTTGTGCGCTCGCGATAGTTGCGGGTGGACGAAGAAGCACCCTGCGAGCAGTAAAACTAGCGTGCTAGTGAACACTGTTGGTGCGTGGGCCAGGCGCGTGGTGAAATTAGCGGCGCCAATCCCGAATTGACTGAGCATTTTCCAGCTGACTTGCAAAACCGGCAAGTAACTGGAAGGTTTGACCGCCGTTTTGGCCGTTGTCAACATGCCCAGCCCAGTCGGAATGAGCAGGAACATCGTACTCAAGCCACACAACAGGGTCGTCAAGATAAAATGCCAAATCAAGGTCGACTGAGTGCGAATCGTCTGCCAGATGCACTCACCGGCTGGTTTAGTTTCAAACAATTGATAAATGAAGTAGTAACCGACGAACAGGCCGGTCATATAACCTAAATAATAATTGGTGACGATGCTGAGCCAGAACCAACCGAAGAATTGTCCGCCGTGTCCGGTCGCAATCAAGCGGTCCAGTCCCATAATGACCAGTGGTAGCCAGATCAAGGCGTCTAACCACATCACCGTGAAATAATTGAGTGCGACGAATCCGCAGCAGCTAAAGGCGGTTCCAAAAATGGCCGTGGACCAGTGCCGTGTATTGAAATGTGTTTGCAAAAACCAGGTCATACTGATGCCAATCGCACCGATTTTAACGATGATGAGCAAACTCAAAGCGGTCGGTAAATGGGCCGCTGGAAAAAATAAAATCAATAAGTTGAAGGGGCTTAATAAATAATACGCGATATTTGGTAAGGCGTTACCACCGATTGACTGTGAAAATGAATAGGCTTGAAAAGAATGTGCAAGAATTGCATGACGATAGGCGGTGAAAAACGATAAGTATTGACCGCCCATATCACTTATCAGCAAATTATGGTTGCCAAAGGGCGTAATGTGGTAGTACCCAAAGACGACCCCAATAATCATCATGGATAGCAGCCCTGAAAAGATGGCGACTGGCCACCGACTAGTTTGGCGATTGTGCATTTTTGGTTGTCCCATTTAACCCAACTCCGATACTAGAAATATCATCAGACTAACATTCAATAGTCTCAATTTTACATAAAAAATCGTAAAAAAATTCTGAAAATAGTTATACTTTATAAGCAAGTATCGATAAATTTATTGAAAGTTTAACACAGCAGTCGGTGGGTCGAAATCAAAGTGACGATTTGACAATTTGTTCAGAAAGTGTTTTTATAAAAAGTGAAAACTGAATACGATTTCTTCGGGGCAGGGTGCAATTCCCGACCGACGGTAACAACGTATGTTGAAGTCCGTGACCCGCGTGCGCGCGGTGGACCCAGTGCAAGTCTGGGACCGACAGTATAGTCTGGATGGGAGAAGAAAAATGGCTTAATTTTACTAGGCAGTAGTAGCTATTCATGACCTTCATTAAGGTTTATTTAGCTGGACCCTACTGGTGAAATCTATTTAGCGAACACTCACACCCGATTATCGAATTTTGATAGTCGGGTGTTTTATATTCTATCGGAGGTGAGGCAATGTTAACTGATTGGATGCAACTCGCCATCACTCAGGTGAAAAAGGCGGGAGTTGCGACTTATCAAAATCCGCAAGTTGGTGCGGTACTAGTCAAGGATGGCCAAGTCTTAGCACAAGGCTATCATCATTATTTTGGTGGTGACCACGCTGAAGTTGACGTTTTACGGCAAGTGACATCGGAACAGGCGAAGAATGCGACACTGGTGGTCACGCTTGAACCTTGTTCGCATTATGGCAAGACCCCGCCGTGCTGTGAGCGCATCGTTCAAGCTGGAATTTGTAAAGTGGTGATTGGTCAGTTGGACCCACATCCAGTTGTCGGTGGCAAGGGCCGTCAGTATTTGTTGGATCATGACGTGGCGGTCGTCACGGGTTGTCTGGCTAAGGAAGTACGAGCGTTGAATCCGCACTACAATCATTTTTATACGCATCAGCGGCCGTGGGTGACGCTCAAGACTGCGATGAGTCTGGATGGTAAGACCAATGCCACTGGTGACGCGCGGACGTTGATTTCTAATCAGGCCAGTTATGCCGACAGTCAACGGTTGCGTTCGCAATTTCAAGCACTTTTGATTGGTGAACGCACTCTGACGATCGATGATCCGCAACTGACCGTCCGTTTACTCGCGATGGCCCATCCGCCAGTTCGACTGATCGTACTGAATACCAGTGCCGTGGCGCGTGAGCGGCGAATACTACGGGAAACTACTGGTGAGACTTGGCTTTTGTGTCGCCAGGCGAGTGCCAGTGATACGTCATTACAAGCGTTACCAAATGTGGAAGTACGAATTGGTGATTGGACACCGGCGGCCATCAGCGAATTATGCGTTCAACAAGGATGGCAGTCGTTATTGGTCGAAGGTGGTGCGCACCTGCAAGCGGATTTCGTTGCAGCGAATTTGATTGATGAATGGGTCAGCTATATCGCACCCACAATAATTGGCGGTGCCGGTTTGCCAGCAGTAATGGGAGCGGTACCAAGCGAACAGCTGGCGTTTGAGCAACCGACATTGAAGTGGTTGGGAACAGATTTGCGGCTACGGGCCGTACGAAAGGGAGTCGAGTAAATGTTTTCAGGAATTGTACAAGCCAAAGGTCGCGTCAGCCAGTGCCAGCGTGACGCATTAGAGATGACGCTCACGATTACTGCGCCGACAATCGTGACACCCACACTTAAAATTGGAGACAGTGTGGCGGTCAACGGGATTTGTTTGACGGTAACGGCGCTACAGCCGGATGCATTCAGCGTTGCGGTCATGCCCGAAACAACGCGCCGGACGAATCTGGGCCAGATGAGCGTGGGGTCACAAGTTAATTTGGAACGGGCACTGCAAGTCAATGGCCGCCTGGACGGACACATTGTTCAGGGGCATGTCGACTATTGTGGTCAGGTTCAGGAGCTGGTGCCAGATGAACACGCGTTACGATTATTGATTAGCTTGCCAGTGGATTATCAAGCGTTGGTCGTTCCTAAGGGCTCGATTGCGGTTGATGGCGTGAGCTTGACCGTTGTAGCCGTGACTGCATCGACCTTTGAAGTTGATCTGATTCCACATTTGCAAGACGTCACGACCCTCAGCGCGTTACAGATTGGCGAGACGGTGAATGTGGAGACCGATATTTTGGGCAAATACTTAGCCCGGCAAGTTGTTTTAGAAGGGAGCCATTAACATGGATACGATGACAAAAGTTGAACAAGCCTTGGCCGCATTAAAACGCGGTGATTTGATCATTGTCGCTGATGATGAAACGCGGGAAGCAGAGGGCGACATGGTCGGTTTGGCCGCCAAAGCCACTACTGCGACCGTTAATCGCATGATTACCTCAGCACGGGGGTTGTTGTGCGTCCCGGTAGCGCCAGCAATTGCGACCCGCTTGGGCTTAAAACCGATGACTGGCGAACGTGACGCATTTGGAACTGCCTTCACGGTCTCAACTGACCATCGAACGACAAGTACGGGAATCTCTGCTGCCGACCGTGCCAAGACGATTCAAGCGTTGGCCTCAACTGATAGTCAACCAACTGACTTTTATCATCCCGGCCATATTTTTCCATTGATTGCGCGGGCCGGTGGCTTACTAGAACGACGCGGTCATACGGAAGCTGCGGTGACGTTGGCCAAGCTGGCCGGTGGTTCGCCCGTTGCCTACATCTGTGAAGTGGTCAAGAAAAATGGCTTAATGGCGCGCCGGCGCGATTTGAAATCATTGGCGGAAGGACTGCAGATGCCAATGATTACAATTGAAGATTTATTACAATACGCCATCCAAACGGGTGCGGTCAAGCTGGACACAACGCCGACCGTTGATTTACCAACCCAGGACGGCGCGTTCAAATTAACGGGTTTCACGGTGCCGGGGCACACGGAATTACCGTTAGCACTACAAACCGGTGATATTAGTGGGGACGAACCCGTACTAGTGCGGTTGCATTCCGAGTGTTTTACGGGGGATGTCTTAGGGTCACAACGCTGTGACTGTGGCGCACAATTACACGCAGCCCTGCGTAAGATCAGTCAAGCTGAACGTGGCGTTTGTTTATACTTACGGCAGGAAGGTCGCGGCATTGGCTTGGCAAATAAAATTGCGGCCTACGCCTTGCAAGACCAAGGTGCGGATACCTATGATGCCAACGTCAAACTCGGTTTTAAACCGGATGAGCGCCGGTACGACATTGCCGCTGTCATGTTACGGCAACTTGGCGTGACTAAGGTGCGGTTACTCACAAATAATCCGGACAAGGTCAAGCAGCTGCAAGCATTAGGCATCGAAGTCGTCGAACGCGTGCCATTGGAAATTCCAGCCAATCAACACGATTATGCCTATCTCAAGACGAAGCGGGATCGTTTCCATCATGAACTCAAACTTACGGAGGTTAACTAATGACAACTTTTAAAGGACAAATCACAGGTCAAGGACTCAAAGTCGGCATCGTTGTCGCCCGGTTCAATGAATTCGTGACCAAACAACTGCTGGCTGGCGCACAAGAAAGCCTGCAACAACACGGGGTTAATGCGGATGATATTGATGTTGCCTGGGTGCCGGGGGCGTTTGAAATCCCACTGACCGTACAGAAAATGATTAACACCAAGCGCTACGATGGTGTGATTGCGTTAGGTGCTGTCATTCGCGGTGCGACCGCACACTTTGACTACGTTTGTAGCGGTGTGACCACCGGTGTCGCGTCCGTCAGCCTGGCCACCGACACGCCGGTGATGTTTGGCATATTGACCACTGACTCCATTGAACAGGCGATGGACCGCGCTGGTTTTAAGAGCGGCAACAAGGGGGCCGATTGCGCGGTCAGTTTATTGGAGACGATCGATGTGCAACGGGCGTTAACTGAGTAATTGGCGTGAAACGAAGCGTTGTGAATTCAAAACAGCGTGAACCGTTTAGACACGTGTATGTGTATCAAAAAACAGCTCGAAGCTAATTTGCATCACGGATGCAGTTGGCTTCGGGTTGTTTTTTATGCCTATTGATATGAAGCATTTCTGACAATACCGTTTTTCGGTAACTTACCGATAACGATGGATTTCATGCCGCGTCACTGGTCGTAGCTGGTTGCGTGTGACCCGGTAGAAGCCGGTCCGAATGCGTTGATGGTAGGCCCGCTTAACGCCGCGTGTGAAAGAACGGTCGTATTTAGGGATGACGACGTACTCATACTGACGCAAGGATTTGCGAAATCGTTGAGGCGATTTACTGAAGTGCGCCTGACCACTGGCATTATTGGTGAAGAAATAATAGTTTGCCAGATAGCCCGCATAATAAGTGGTCACTTCAACTTGTTGCGGGTCGACGATCAAAATTTTGGCGTTGTTCAGTTTGGTCCACGGTTGCGTCACTTGACTGAGCTTGACCGGCAGTGAGCGGCGGTTATAGTGATTCGTAAACGTCGTGCCGTTGATTTCAGAGTACATCATGATGATTGCAAAAAACATCACCAAGAAGGTTGCAATTTGGTAGCCGTTCTTGGTCCAAATCGAACGAAAAGTCCGGGGACTGCGCTCGGCTAGATTCTGTTCATAGAACGTTTTGTCAATGACACGGACGAGGGCCACCATGCCGATGAACAAATTCAACACTACGACGGTCGACATGTACCGTTCAAAGCCATCGAGTGTAATGGCTTCAGCGTATGGCATCGATAAGACATACATACCGAGTAAACTACCGTAATAGATAAGCGTAATTAGGTCAAGCAGGCCTAAAAGTTTTAGCAGCGAATTCGGATGATGGCACACAAATTTAATAATGGCCCAGGCCGCAATCAAACCGAGGTTGATCACCAGGAAGCCTTGAGTGGATAACGACTGCCAACTAAAAATTTGATTTAAAAATGCTTGTCCAATTTTGATTAAACCGGTGACGCCTTCACGAGCAAACTGGTTTTGATAGGCTGCCGCACTGATTTCGTGTTTCGAAGTGGTAAAGGTCAGGTGAACATGAATTTCCCACCAAATAAACGGTAGCGCCGCAACCAGTAGTGTCCCCAATAGTCGTGCGGTGATCTTCAACGTTTGTCGGAATCGGTGGCCACGCACGCGGTGGTGAATCAGCGTGGCGAGATAGTCAATGACTAAAATGGCGACGAAAAATGCGGCCGAGTTTTTGATGAGTAGCAGGACGCCACAAAACAGGGCGACGTGTGCTGCTTGCATCTTGGGACGCGACTGGTAAACGAAGATGCCAACGATACCGGCAACGGTGATGATTGCGAGCACGTAATCAACCAAGAGATTATTGAGTCGAATGTTGATGTTAAAGACGTACGAAATTGCAATCGTCAGACAGAGTAACATTGAATTAAGACCGCGTGTTCGATCCCGGAGCGTTGCAAAAATAGTGTAGCTAGCCGCCCAAATCAAGATAAATTGTCCGACCAGCATTGCCCCTGCGCTGAATCCAGCAAACGTCACGAACTGTGTTAGAAATAGGGCGGTCGCGGGTGGATAGGAACTGAAGGAAATAATGGTATCGGTTGCGCCAGGTAAATGTCCGGTATACGTCATGAATTTAACCATCGTCGCCCAGTGTGAAAAATTATCATAATGAATGAGTGGGCTCTGACCAAGTACGATCGCCATCACGATTCCTAGGAAAATCATCCAAATGTCAAATAGATGTAGTCCGTCATAATGGATGCTAACTTTCCCGGTATAGCCGAGTACCAGGCGGGTGATGAGCAACACGACGCCCAAACTAGTCACAAGCCAAATTCCAGGTCTTAACAGATTGACCATTGCGAAACCATACAACAACATCATTTGAATCAGAATACCGGTAATCCACGTTAAATAGGGATTCACGTGGACTAGCCGGAGTGCGCTACTATAACCAATTAACGCCAGGGCGAAGAAGAGTCCCCCAATGATAGCCAAGTTGACCCCACCTTTCTTAATGCATCCGAATCAACCCGTGTTTTGTGACTTTAAACAGTCCCGTAACGACGTGTTGATGGAAGACTTTTTTGGTCAGTACCGTAAACGTGCGATGGCTTTCTGGAATAGCGACGTACTGATACTGCTCAACGGTCCGTTTGAAGACTTTCGGCGTCATCATAAAGTCCTCTTGTCCGACCGCTTTGTCAGTGAAGTACCAGTAGCGGCCGACGTAGCCTGCATAGTAATCATTTACATCGACGACTTCGGGATCAACAATCAGTACTTTACGGTGATTTAAGTGAGTCCACTGCTTAGAGACCCGCGACATTTGTAAAGGAAGTGTATTGTGATTCATCTCATTGGTGAACTTAGTCCTGGTGATTTCAGAATACATCATGGTGATGGCGAAAAAGCCGGTGACGAGGGTCGCTATCTGATAAATATTTTTGGTGGTCGCACTCTTGAAAGCTTGGGTGTCACGTTTTGCAAAATTTTGCTCGAATTGTTGCCGATCAAGAACCCGGACGAGCGCGATTGCCCCGATGAATAGGTTAAGGATCACGGTACTTGCCATATAGCGTTCAAAGCCATCGAGGAGAATGGCTTCCGCGTATGGCATTGATAAGATATACATGCCAAACAAACTGGCATAGTAGGCGATGAAAATCACATCGAGCAGGATGGCTGTTGCCAATAGATTGTTCCGTTGATGTTGCCGAAGCCGAACAAAGGCCCAAGTTACAATCAAAACGACGTTGATCAATAGGATGCCCTTAGTGGATAGTGAATTGAGACTGAAAATTTGGTTTAAAAACTTGTGACCAATTTTCAACAGGGCTTGCTGACTTTCACCGCTGAGTTGTTTAGCGTACGCCTGGGTGCTGATCTGGTGCTTTGAAACGGTAAACGTCTGTTTCACGTGCCATTGCCACCAAACAAATGGCAAAACGCCGGCGCCGATGCTAGCCGCAAATTGAATCGGTACGGTGATTAGTCGGCGCCAGTGCCAGTGATGGTTGGTGATTAAGGTGTATAAGAAATAGGCACCAATCATGATGACGAAAAAGGTCGCTGAATTTTTAACTAGTAGTAAGACTGAGACAAAAATAGCCACGTGGGCGCACAGCAAAATTGGTCGCTTCCGATAGACAAAAATTCCGACGAGTGCCGCAATCGTCACAATTGGCAGGACGTAATCAACGAGTAAATTATTGAGTCGAATTGCCACGTTGAACACGAATGAGATTGCCAAAGTGAAGCACAGGGCAAAACTGGTCAATGCGCGTGAGCGATCCCTTAAGCCAGCAAAAAGGGCGTAGGCTGCACCCCAAATCAAGATAAACTGAGCGACCAGCATGGCGCCGTCACTAAAACCGACCCAGTGCACGAACTGGGTGATGAACAGTGCTGTTGCTGGTGGATAAGACGTAAATGAAATCAGATGGTCGCTAGCTCCGGGCAGCCGACCGGTGAACACCATAAACTTGACCATCACGGCCCAGTGAGAGAAATTATCGTAATGAACTAAGGGACTTTGCCATAAGGTATGCCCGGCGACGATGCCCAGTCCAATCATCCAGAAATCAAATAAATGGATACCTTCAAAACGCAGCTGAGCTTTCCGAAAGAAACTCATGACTAGCCAGAGGCCTGCGAGTCCAACGCCTAGATAGGTGACGACTTGAATGCCAAGCGTGAGCCAGCCGGTCATGGCAAACCCATATAAGATCAAAATTTGAACCAACATTGCAGTGATCCAGGCCAGGTAGGGACTGACTCCCAGGCGGCGGAGCGTCCCATTATAACCTAAAAGTCCAATGGCATATATCGCGAATCCAAGCCAAACTGACATAACGACTGATTCCTCCTAAAAGCGATTAAAACGACGACTAAGCTTGCGTTCATAAGTGCGAGCACGCACCACTAAGTTCATGTAAAGCTCATCAAATGGCGTGACCCAGGTATCTTGAACACTTGGGAGGGTTTTGTTGCTGCCATCGTAAATAAGTTGTAAATAATGGTTGCGATTTTCATCAGCAGTAACTTCAACTTGAACACTGTAGATCACGTCATCATCTCGATGACTGATACGAGCGACCTGACCAGATAAGTGTATGGTGAAGTCCTGATGCTTTACGGTCAATTTGATATGGTCACCCTCGGCAATGGTTTCAACCGGGCCATCAGTCGTTCGAAAGGCAATTCCGCCCTCAGAGACATCCTCAGTCATGATGGGGTGCCACTGCCCATCGGTGGCTTGAACGGTGCCAGCCACGCGGCGGATGAAGCGTTCATTCTTGCGGTACACCGGACGCCCCATTGCAATAAATAAACACATGCTTAAATTCACAAAATGCATCAGGAGCCAGAAAGTAATCACGCTGCCGACTAGGATCTCGGACCCATACTTACCGTAATTAAATTTAATGATCGCTACCAAGGTGATGGTCCATAAAATCAAGTACGGTAAGATATAAAGTTTGTCTTTTAGCGAATAGGTCACATTCTTGGCAGTGACTTTGAACTTTTTCGCTTTGATTCCGAGACTTTCAAGAATAACGGGAATAAAGAGGTAGGGGGCAAAGAAAGTCTCTTGAACTTCGCCCCAGCGTTCATTGCGAATCTTGGCGTTATCCCCCATGCCAGAAGTGTCCCCCATGACGTAGTGGAGCAGGAAGTATCCCGGTGCCCAAATGACCATCAAAATCCAGAAGTTGGCATTGACGACTTGAATCTTGAAGAGTGCGTACAAAATCGGGGCAATCATATAAATCATTCGCCGGAAAAAAGCCCACCAATAGAAGTACGTGTTGAGCAGGATGACGCGATTAATAAAAGATAAGTGGCGATTCGTAAAAATATGCAAGTTGCGGCAACTTTGAATCACGCCGCGAGCCCAACGCGTCCGCTGTTTGATGACGCCTTTCATATCAATTGGGGTGATGCCACTTGATTGTGGTACCTTGGTCGCCAAGCTAATATAGCCGGCCATATTGAGCTTCGTGCCCAGTTCGAAATCTTCGGTAATCGTGTCGGTCGGAAAACCGCCGACTTCATCGACTGCTTGCCGTAAAAAGACAGCGTTGGAGCCCGTGAAGAGGGCGCGTTTGTTACCGCCGTTTAGAATGTTGACATCACGCGAGAAAAAATCTTGTTCATTCGGAATGATTTTTTCGGAAAATAGATTGAACTGAAAAATATCCGCATTGTAAAAACTTTGCGGCGTTTGCACAAAACCCAGTGGTTCGGTGTGGTCAGGGTCGTCAGCCAGTTGCTGGAAATTTTCGGTGAACAACGGAACGGTATTCCGGAGAAAGCTCGAAAAGGGAATCATGTCCGTGTCAAAAATTGCAAATAACGGTGCGTGCAGTTTTGCGAGCGTATGGTTGATATTTCCAGATTTTGCTTGATGATTGTCGTCCATACCGGAATAGCCGACGTGGTAGTATTTCGCCAACGCCTGAACTTCCGGCCGATTGCCATCATCTGCGACCACCACATGAACTTTACTTTTGTCTGGATAGTCAATATAAGTCGCGGCATTTATGGTCTTTCATAGCAGTTCAACCGGTTCATTGTGCGTCACGATAATGATATCGACGTCAGGTAATGGCTGGGTTGACGTGTAATCAGGAATGACTAAGTTCCATTTTTTCTTAGTTGAAAGCATCCTGAAAAAGATCAAGATAAACCCGGTCAAATTTGAGAGAATTTCACTAATCACGAGCAATAATGCAAAAATAAGCGTTAGAATATTTGCCCGCCACGGAATCGTAAAAAAGACTCGCCACAGCAAGTAAATAATCGAT
>NZ_JAGYGS010000041.1:0-26552 GCF_018991185.1 Lactiplantibacillus sp. 7.2.4 | reverse complement strand
TAAAAGCAATCAGCCAGCAAGATTTTGCGGGCTGATTGCTTTTTATTATATTATAATTAAATTTAGCGGCTTGAATTTAATTATATTTTAACCTAAAATTGAACCATAACTTGCTAATACTTCAATCCGGATTGAAATGGTATTACATGAACACCACCACTGTCGATTTGAAAGGTGGACTAATATGGTTATTGTTAAAAATATCTTAGCGGCCTATTTACGTGGCGGACTCTTTTTTATTGCCGTGTACTATTTGATCACTGCTGACCCAGATGGCACACTGCAGCTCCATTGGACATGGCTTAATCTGTATTGGACGACTTCATTTCTGATTGCTTACCCATTACTGATTATCATCCGACCCCAAATCGGCCAACCGCATCTCAAAACCAAGTCGCTTCGTTCCAAGTCTGCTGCAATAGAACGTCAACAGCCCTCAAACTTAGCCGATACCTACCATGACGCGACTAATCCAGTTAAAAGCCGACTGGCAATCGACGCTGCTAATCAACAGCGTGATGCTGACATCAGTTTGATTGCTGATATTTTCTATTGCGGAATACTAATTATCATTGCATTACCGGCACTCATCATAGTTGGCTTGTCTCACATGATTCATCATCGACCAAATAAAAAAGTTTAGTCATGTTATTAACAACCAGTTTAAGAGCAATTGTCACGCGCTCATTGTGCAATCCTCGTGTCTGCGTATCCATCATAATGACAATAATAACCTTTCGATTCAGGCCTGCGATGCGGCTAAATCGAAAGGTTATTATATTTCAATCGACATATTGTGCTAAGAAACTAGCGATATGACGCTTATACCGTTGATAATTCTGAGTAATCGCAGTCGTGTGTCCAGCGCCTTTGACAAGCCAGAGTCGCTTGGGCTGATGCGCATTGCGATACAGTTGTTTGCCCATGCGGGTCGGCACAAAATCATCCTTCGTGCCACTGATAATCATAATCGGCAACCGGTTCTTACGAATTTGTGCGACCGCGTCCGCTTCTTTGAAACTATAACCCGCGCGTAATTTGGTAATCAGACTCGTCACGTTGACCAATGGAAATGCCGGCAAGTGATACAATTGGCCCGCTTGATAGCTGATAATGGCATTCGCACTAGTGAACGGACTATCGACCACGTACGCTTTGATTTGTGGAATCTGTCGCTCACCACTCGCCATGGTCATTCCAGCTGCACCCATACTAATCCCACTCATCACGATTTGCTTGGTTGCCGTCCGTTTGACCACGGTTCGGGCCCATTGCAAATCATCTCGCCGCTCGAGCCAACCATAGCCGACCGCTTGCCCCTGACTGGCACCGCTCGCACGTGAATCGGGAACTAGGACATTATAGCCGAGCTCATGATACATCCCTGCCCAAGCACCCATCAATGATTTATTACCGGCAAATCCGTGTGCCAGCACCACCGTTTTGGTCGATTTGTTGGCGGGAATGTACCACGCGACTAATCGCAAATGATCATGCGATTCAATTGTCCACGTTTGTTTCGCCGTATGTAAATACCAATATTTTTCATGATAGATCTGACTCTTTTTCGATAATTTCGTACTCTGAGTCACGAACGATTTGTCGCCCCTGGCAATCGCAACGTGATAAAAATAACTCCCCGCACCAATTAAGCCACCAGCAACTAACACCACCAGCACAGCTAGCGTTATCCACCACTTTTTCACACCTAACCACTCCTCGTATCTTGGCACTTCAAGACGGCCCAAATCTGCGTCGTACAGCACCAAATTCCATAAATAACGGCCAAAACAATCGACAATTCAACACAGGCTTAAAAAACGAGATGCCTAGCCATCGTCAAAAATCCGCCCAAAGCGGGAAAATTTTGCCACTACTTCCATAATAACCGTTATAATTAAAGATAACTAGACCAGATTGAGGAGGCCAATATTCTATGCACTATTCAGAAACGTGGGATCTAGACAGCATTTTTGCCGGTGGCATCGATTCACCCGCATTAGCTGAAAAGATGACTACGATCAAACAACAATTAACCACGACTACCGACGTTCTCGTTCATTGGCGGGCCGCAGCCGATACGCCGGATGCGGATTGGTTCACCCAACTCGTCAACAACTTGCAAGCGATTCAAGCCGGCATTGACCAAGCCACGGTCTTCGTTGTCGCCTACCAGTCTGCACACGCTGACGATACCAAGGCAGCGCCCCGACTGAATCAACTCTACCAACTCGACAATCAGCTGGATAATCTCTTGACACGCTTCAAAAAACAACTCGTGAAGTTGGATGCCAACACCTTTAAAGCACTCATCAAACAGCCGGCCCTAGCACCACTGGCTTTCAATCTCACTGAAATGCGCCAACAAGGGTTAGCACTTTTAGATGACGATACAGAAGCCTTGATCAACAGCTTGGCCCTAGATGGTTTTCAAGGTTGGAGCGACCACTACGACACGCTGGTCAGTGCGATCAAGGTACCTTATACGGATGAAACTGGTCAGACGACGCAACTTTCAGCCGGGCAGGCCCAAAATATGTTAGCCGCTGCCATGCCAAACGAACAGCGCGCGCAATTGATGCGTAATTGGGAAGCGGCTTGGCAAGCGTACGCGGCCCCGTTTGCCGACACCCTGAACCACTTAGCAGGCTTTCGTCTGGCAAATTATCGCGCACACGGTACCGATGACTTTTTGAAAAAGCCACTCGAATTAAACCGCATGAGCCGTGCGACGCTGGATACGATGTACCAAGTCGTCGCCGACAGCAAGCACCTGTTACTCAGCTACTTGCAACGTAAAGCACAACTCTTAGGCAAGTCACAATTGGACTGGCAAGATATCGAAGCCCCACTCGCCTTAGGGGAAGTACCAAGTCAGACTTATGACCAGGCTGCCGACTTCGTGATTAAGAATTTTCAGCAGTTCAGTCCCAAAATGGGAGCGCTCGCTAAACACGCCCTAGAAAATCGGTGGGTCGAAGCCGAGAATCGGCCGAACAAGCGTCCCGGCGGCTACATGGAAAACTTGCCTGAAACGCACGAATCCCGCATCTTCATGACGTTCACTGGCTCGCCCAACGACACGGCAACGCTCGCGCACGAACTTGGACACGCCTTTCATGGTAGCGTGATTCAGGATTTACCACTCTGGCGTCAGGATTATGCGATGAACGTCGCAGAGACGGCCTCAACTTTTGCAGAACTAATCGTTGCCGACGCGAGCGTTAAAGCCGCGGATGACACCAAAGCCAAGTTGACCTTGCTCGATGCTAAAATGCAAAACCCGCTTGCGATGTTCTTGGATATTCGCGCTCGATACTTGTTCGAGACCCGCTTCTATGAAGCCCGGCAACACGGCATCGTCACGCCAGACGAACTCTCACAGTTGATGCTGAACGCACAACAAGAAGCGTACGGCAACGCTTTGAGTACTTATCATCCAATGTTTTGGGCCAGCAAGTTACATTTCTACATCGACGACGTACCGTTTTATAATTTTCCTTATACCTTTGGCTACCTCTTCAGCCTTGGAATTTACGCACAGGCGAAGACCCAACCGGACTTTGAAGACCGCTACATCGCTCTACTACGGGATACGGCCAACATGTCGACCGAGGACTTAGCTGCCAAGCACCTCAATGTGGACTTGACTAAGCCCGCGTTCTGGCAAGCTGGCGTCGCCCTAATCAAACGGGATATTGATGAATTTATGGCCCTATCCGCACCGCTAATCTAACAGAATGGAAGTGAGCATATGTTTCCAGAACGTTTACGCGCCCTTCGACAAGGGCAAAAAATGACCCTGGCCCAACTCGCGACCGCGCTCAATCAGATGCCCGCCGCTGAACAGACGACCCGCAAAAATACCGCAGCTCAAATCGGCAACTGGGAACGTAATTTACGGACCCCTTCCTACCTAGAAGTTCGTAAATTAGCCGAGTTTTTTAACGTCACCACTGACTATTTATCAGGAAAATCGGACCAAGAAGAATACGACCTCGGACGGATTTTTTTATCTGGCAAACCACTGACGTTCAACCAGGAACAACTGTCCAGTGAAGACCGTTATGAACTATTTCAACTGATGGACGGCTACTTACATGGCCGTCAACACCGGGCCACGACGGATGTGGTCGGTCAGGAAGAATTAGATCTACATTTCGATGACTAGGAGTTATTATGAATCCCAAGAAATTAAAACAACTCAAAAAACGGGCGAAACAACAATCCGTGACCCCCTATATTCAGCAAATGACGCGTTACCGCACGTTGTTTAAAGACGACCCGCAAATCCTCGTGCTGATCAATAACGTGCTAGAAGCAGACCGGCTATTGGCCGCTGGATTGGCACCGCAACAACTACCGGTCTTAGAAGTGCCAGATGACTTTCAGGATCAGCTGTTTGCACGCATTAATCAACAGTACCCAATGGGCGACCCGGCTGGTGATGCCGCGTGGAACCAATTGTCAGCGGCCCTGCCAAAGGTCGACAAATTGTTGCGCGATTTCCGGGATTATTTGGAAATGCAATACGGGATGTGGGCCTACATCAGCGCCCCATTTCTCAAAGACTTAGCTGATTTCACCGGCAATAACCCAGTGTTAGAAGTCATGGCCGGCAACGGCTACATTTCAAAGGGGCTCAAGCGGCTGCATCCCAGTCAGCCAATCTACACGACCGATTCTAAGGATTGGACGCACGAGACTGGTAATCAAACGGGACGTCACCCGGTCACATCGATTGAAGCACTGGATGCTGTCAGTGCCTTTAAGCAATACGCAGGGTCCATCAAGTACGTTATCATGGCCTGGTCACCCGACAAATTGACCATCGATTGGGACCTCTTACAGGCAATGCGCCAAGATGAGCACGATATTCCACTGATTGTCATTGGTGAAAAGTACGGTGCAACTGGTTCCAAACAATTCTGGGACGAAGCGACCTATCAAACTGACGATGCGGTGACTAAGTTAAACGCCCATTTTCGGCCATTTGATCTGATTCACGATCAGGTCTACGTCGTCCGCTAACGCCCTCATTACTAATGCGCTAAATTAATCAAAACGAGCTTTCGGAATTTTTTCTGAAAGCTCGTTTTTTGCAGCTTATTTCATATTGTGTGTTGACAAAAGCAGCGTCGCTTCCGCTCCCATCAGTTGTTAGTATTCTGGATTATAAATCTAACTGCTTCAACTGTGCTAATCCCGCTACCAGTGACGCCCGCGATATTCCCCCGCTGGCGAGGTTCTGGTCATCAAATCGGTTGAGTGTCGCGTAGAACCAGATGCCTAACTTCAAGAATTCTGAGGCCGTCATGGCGTATTGTAACGCTAGCAACCGGTCTGCGGCTTGCGCATAGGCGTGCTTGTCGATTAATTGTGTCAGTTCGACTTGGTGCGGTAACGGTTTATCTTGTAACTCTGGAAAGACGACTTGGGTCTCACCACCCTTACGACGACTCAAAGTGTATCCCAGCCCCGTCGCAAATGCGCGCAACTGCCGCATCAACCAATCACTTTCATCTTGCATGGTGGTCTCCCCCCTAATTATGCGCCATCCAGTATATCGCTGTGATCGTTAAAATCACGGATAACGTACACATATAGCCGTAAAAGTGTTTTTCAGCCTTCGTCCGCGCGTGGTTTCCCTGGTACGCATCCGCCAAGCTGGTGATGAACGTTGCCAGAATCGTGTACAGAATCAGCCCTGTAAACGCGTAGGCACTCCAAGCACCACCAATTCCGCTGTGGGCCCGTTGTAGGCCGTAACCAATCAACCAAACCAGGCCTAAAATAAACGTCGGTCCGGCAATTAACCGTCGGTGAATCATCGTGTACTCCCCCTTTGTTGGTACCATATTCCACCTCGACTAACTCTTTACAAATAAGCTACATCAGATTTAACGACAACACAAAATAAAACTGACATTAGTGTGCGCTAACAAACCATCCCCATCATTGACTAAAGCCCCATCGTATAATGAGGAGACATTGGAAATACTGATGGTTGTTGTTTAAATGCACTGATATGTTGTTCCAGCCAATATTCAACGGTCATTGTTGGTCTCCAAGATATACGTAAAGTCTTTATTCGGCCGAATATCAAAACCTGCATCTACTGCACGCCACAACTGTGTAATGCCAGTCGCGTAATATTCCGTGAAGCCATCCAACTTTAAACTATTAATAAATTGTGCTGTGCTAACTTGCCGAAAATTTATTTCATGACCTAATAGATAACTGACGCTGGAACATATCTCATCGAATGTTGTCATACTAGCGCTAGTCCAAACTGCTTTAGTTAATACGTGTTCGGACATTAAATTCTCAGCTACCACCTCCCCTAAATCATGACATGTCAAGTAGGAAAATGCTGCGTCTGAGCGACAAGGATAGGCAAAGTAATTGTGATTATAAACAAGATTTGCTTGATACAATAAGTTCTCCAAGAATATGGGCAATTCCAACATTGAATACTTGACACCCGAAGCTAAAAGTTGGCTTTCCAGCTGTCTAGACTCTCTCTCTAAAATCAAATTTGGATTGATGGGTTGCACACCCAGGCAACAGATATACTGAACATCTGCGGAAATTGCCGCACGCAGGTATTCGCAACCCACTTTTAACCGATTCTGAATTGGTGGCACCATCAGAATCGCATCACATCCTCGATATGCTGGAATCAGTGTCTTCGCATCATTAATATTCCATTGAAATAATTTAACTTTGTCATTTTTAGCTACGCTTTGAATGGCACTGGTATTTGGCAATGCTAGTCGGAGTTCCACATCTGGAAAATTGCGCGCTAGGTATTCAATTGCTTCGTGACCTACTTTAAAAAAGTTCTCGGTCGCACCTGTAAAACAAATTTTTTCATGATATGCTCCCTTTCAGTCCTGATTCCAGCGAAAAAAGCCATATATTGCAATCCATAAAGTAAAAACGCGATAAATAAATTGAAATGGGTTTGCAAGAATTAGCCACAGAACAATTTGTAAGACATCGATCAAAATCCAAAACAACCATTGGGCCGAATAAAATTTCGCCATTAACGCTTGTGCAGTTAGCGTCAGAATAATTATTGCACCGTTTAATAAAGGGTACTGGGCATGAAAGTATCTCATTACAAGTGTAACCATTACAATTAGAACAACATTAATGCTCAGAATCAACAGCCAGTACTTCACTGACAATTTCTGTGATGCATCGTTGGTTGTGTTCACTTTTTCGGACAGACTAACCCTTGAAATCCATACTCTGATCCCAAAAACTTGTATAACTAATGTAATGATACATACGAGGACAATCCCATATAAATGATAGTGAATTGTTAACAGACAATACACAAATGCTTGTAAAATTCCCCAAACATAGTTACTAATCTTTTTTTCAATAATTTCAAATATACAAATTGAACTTAAGACTCCAGAAATAAAACTAATCAGTGCAATATTACTCAAATCAGATGACAACAAAAAATACAACTGAAAAACGAGCATACACAGCAATCCAAGGACAGAAGATACCCGCCAGCTGGTAAACAGCTCGTGCACCGTCAATCTAAATATTTTATTAATGCGACTCATCTCCTCACATTTAGTTTAAAAACTTTTTGTAAAAAACACCTACATGATTTTGTATCATTAGTGTAAACAGCAAAGAAAATCAAGGTCAACAACAATAAAAGAATAGTGTGTAAAATCTAATGACAGCTGCAATGACTTTCCGCCCAGCTTGGCGCAACAATTTGTATATACTAAATTTTCAATTCGATAATTAATCACAGGACTACTTATAAAGTAACTAATTGATCGTGTGCACTAGTTTTCAGCCAGACTTAAACATAAACATCTGGTCCGTCATTACTTATACGGTCTTCTCTGTTGGAACTTTTACGAACCGAGCCCTTTTGCTTGAACATCTTCAACTCCTCCTGTTCCTGATGACCATTTAATCAATTGCTTTGTTGCTGACTTACTATCACATTACCTTTTCACCAGGACAAACAATGTGCGTCCTGAGCTTTTGCGCACATCTCAACCTTAGCTAGTTTCAGAAATCAAAATGCTATGTCTGTCATGAACAACAGTACCATCAACTTAATTAGAAACCGACGACCTACTCCCACGATGTTCACCGCCCACTAGATTGATCTCTGACCCTCAAAAAAATTGGCAGCTCTTCCACAATGGAAGAACTGCCAATTCGTGATTCCAATCTCAACGATTAATCGTGAGGTTTATTGTACCTTGAATTCTTTGAAGTAACTGGATAATGGTTTCAATTCATTAGCATCGTACTTTTCTTTAAATGCGCTGACCGAAGCATCGGATGTCTTGGCTGGATCGACATCCAGAATTTCAACTGGTAAGCCCCGTTTGTCAGTAATCTTAGCATCAATCAAGACTGGACGACCCGCTTTTAATTCGGCCATGGCCGTTTCAAAGGCATCATGTAATTGGGCAAAGTGGTCGACACGAATCCCTTTGACGCCCATCCCTTCAGCGATTTTTGCAAAGTCGGCATCGAGCAAATCGATCCCATAGTATGGTTGCGGCACGTCCTCTTGTTCAGACTTAATAAAGTTCAACGTTTGGTTAGACGTGACAATATTGAAGATTGGCAAGTGGTACTTTACTTCGGTCAACAAGTCTTGCATGACCATTGAGAAGGCCCCATCACCGGCAATATTGAAGGCTTGACGGTCAGGATAGCTCATCTTGGCAGCAATTGCCCCGGGAACGCCGGCACCCATCGTCGCAAATAATGCAGAGGTCAATAGTTTTTGCTTAGGGTTCATCTTTAAGAACCGGAAACTGTTGATGGTGTTGTCACCGACATCCATTGAGAAGACGGCATCGTCTTCTGCGACCCGGTTGATTTCTTGATAAACTTGTTCATATTCCAGTGGATCAGTCGTCCGTTCACTTAACTTCTTCAAGTACTGCTTCCAATCAGCCATGTCGGCCTTGGCAGCTTGATAGTATGGTGATGGTGCAGCCTGTTCACTCAAGGCTAAGGCCCGTTTGATGAACACCTTGGCATCGCCATTGACACCGAAGTCTAAATGGTGATGACGACCAAATTTACCAGGATCTAATTCAATTTGAACATACTTGAAATCATGGGTCGTGTACATAATTTGGGCGAATGAATAGTCCGCACCGACTGAGACAACTAAGTCCGTAATCCCCATGAGTTCATCCGCAGCCTTGGAAGCAGCCCGGTAAGCACTGCCCATGTTGCCCATCGAAACTATCTGGAATGACCCCTTTGGCTAAACCAGTGATGATGATTGGCACTTGTAACCGTTCAGCTAAAGCCATCATATCTTCGGTCGCGCCACGAGTCCCTTGACCAACGTGGAAGACGGGGTACTTGGCAGCTTTGATCATGTCTAAGACGGTCTTGACTTGGTCATCCTCGATTTCAGGAACGCCCCGTAACTTGGCAGGAACACTCGCTGAATCATAGTTTTCATCCGGAATTTCAACATACCCAAAGTCATTTGGAATCGTGACGACGGCAACGCCATTTTCCCGGTAAGCGGTCCGGATTGCCTTATCGACAACGTATGGTAGACTTTCAGGCGTCATTACAGTCCGATTGAAGACGGCGACGTCACTGAAAATTGGTTCTTCTGCAAATTCTTGGAAATAATCATAGTTCATATTGGTATGGGCAACTTGACCCACTAAGGCAAGTACGGGAACGTGGTCTTCCTTCGCATCGTACAGTCCGTTCAGCAAGTTAACGGCACCAGGGCCTGCAGAACCAAATGCGACACCAATCTTCCCGGTTAACTTCGCATCAGCCGCGGCAGCTAGTGCACCAACTTGTTCGTGACGCACTTGTACGTATTGGAGCCGATTTTTCTCGACGTCCAACGCGTGCATGGTTGCATTAAACGACCCACCGGCATAGCCGTAAATCTGCTTAATATCCCAAGCTTCTAACACCTTCAACATTGCGACGGATGCTTCAATCATCTTTGCCATAGTAAATGCCTTCTTTTTTAAATTCGTTGTATACGTTTTCATTTACGATTATTAGCATACATCTAAATTGTTCAAAATTCAATTGTAAACAATCATTATTTTAAAAATATTGGCTTAACTAACCAAATCGTCACGTCAGCTCCCCCGTCAAAGCAGTGCTATAATGCGGATTATTTTGATTTCAACCAGTTCGTTCAGCGCGTAATTATGGTTCGGTTTCGAGGCGAAATAATGAGAACTCATCAATTAATTAATATATTGACCGCCGAATTGTCAGCGCTACCGGTACTCATTGTCGCGTATTACGCCATCACGGCCAAGCCCACTGGTGAGTGGCAATTGGTCCTTAATCTACCGGTGTGCTGGCTAATTAGCTCGTATCTGATCAGTTATCCACTGCTCCTGTCAGCCATCCCGATGCTACGTCGCAACCCCTTCAAAATGCAGTCAATCTCGGTGCAGGCCAGTTTAAAGTATCACTCTCATTTGAACGAACGGGCTGCCCGTTGGGATGATGAAATGAATCTCGCCATTTTTATATTGGAGCGCGGGGTCTTGATGCTGCTGTCGGAACCGGTGGGACTGCTGTTACTTCTGTATTTTGGGATCCGGCGACTTCAGCACGATGCCAAACGAAAAACGCCCTAGCTGTTTGTAAATCTGAACAGCTAGGACGTTTCGTTTTATGGATTAGTTTCAAAGCATTTAGTTAGTAGCCGACGCACTGTTAACAATCACTAACAATCGTCGTTGCCTTATTTCAAAATACTAGCCGCTAAAAAGTCGACCGCAGCTTCCTGAATCTTATGTGGCACGTGATGAACGCCACCCTCAGCACGTTTGAAGACCGTTGCACTCAGAGCTGGGGTATCTTTGAAACGGTGCTTGAAATCACGCACATATTGATATGGCACCATCTGGTCGGCCGTTCCGTTAAAGAAGAACATTGGACGTCCAGCCAGCGCTTCTGGATGTTCTGATAAGTCAAACTTGGCCAACTGCTGATACGTTTTAGTAATCAATGCATCTGGTAGTTTGGCTTGTAAGGCTGCTGGTAGCTGCGCAACTTGGTCCTTGGCGAATGAGACCGGTTCAGGTGACCCAATCAGTGACACGCCGGCAACAACTTGCGGCTGCGTGGCCATCACACCTGCAGCGGTAATACCACCCATGGAAGTCCCCATCACGCCGATCTTGTCCGCATCAGTGATTCCAGCCGCAACTAAACTATCCACTAATTGTGGAAATTCAGCCACCGAATGGCCGACGATCGACCAGAAGTGTTCCGGATGGCGGTCTAAGTCAGTGCCATCATTGCGGCTACCATGCAAATAAGCAGTTGGTAAAATGACCCGAAAACCAGCGCGAACTAGTTGATAGGCCGCGGATAGTTCTGTTGCCGTTTGGTTCGTCCAACCATGATAATCGATAATCGTTGGTAACTTCGTCTGTGCTTGACTCGCTGCAAACACGTGTAAGACGGGCAAATCGCCCAATTTGGTCGTACGGACTACCACGTCTTCAAATAAATTCGTTGTCATTTTTATCACCGTTTCCAAAATTAATAGTTAATAGTGTAGCAGAAGCCCAAACGAAAACCAACCCAAACGCGCCCATCGTGGTTAAAGCTTAACCATCACGGACACATCTGAGTTGGCAATTAAGTCGACTAGCCACTACTGACCAGTGTAATAAATAAATTACTTTTCAAGTGTATCTAAGAAATCTTCAACTTGTTTTTGCGTCTTACGGAACTTGTCGACATAGCGGCCAATTTCTTGACCATCTTCAATACCAACGAAACTAGGAATACCCATTACACCCATGTCTTGAGCGATTTCAATGTTCGCGTCACGGTCAACCGTAATCCAATCGTATTGGTCGTACTTGGCTTCGATTTGGGGCATTACTGGTTTAATAAACGCGCAATCCGGGCACCAGTCCGCCGTAAAGAATAACATATGCTTACCCGTCTTGATTCGGTCGCGAATTTCTTCGTCGCTTAAAGTTGCAGTTGCCATAAAAAATGCCTCCAATATTCTTGATGATACCTATAGTTTAACACATACTAAAAGTAAGTAAAGGACTTTGCGCTATTCGCTCGCACGTTGCAACGCTTGTTGTAAATCAGCTGCTAAATCGGCCACGTTTTCGATACCGACTGACAAACGTAATAAGTTCGGCGTGATGCCCTTTTCAGCGCGCTGTTCAGGCGTCAAATCGGCGTGTGTCTGGACGGCGGGAACGGTCAGCAAGCTCTCGACCCCACCCAGGCTTTCGGCAAAGGAAATCACGTTTAACGCGCATAGGAAGGTGTCGACGTCGGTCCCGTCAGCCAGGTAAAAACTGATCATACCGCCGCGACCGGGGTATAAGACCCGCGACACGTGTGCATCCGCCGTCAACGCTTTGACGAGCGATTGGGCATTAGCTTCTTGTTGGTGTAAACGAAGCGGCAACGTCTTCAGGCTTCGCAATAGCAACCACGCGTCAAACGGATCTAACACGGCACCGGTCGTCACCAGATTGAATTCTAAGGCCTTGGCATCCGCCTGGTCTTTGACCACGACCGCGCCAGCCAGCACGTCATTGTGGCCAGCCAGATACTTGGTCGCTGAATGCACGACGATGTCAGCACCCAGGTCTAACGGCTTTTGAATCAGCGGCGTATAGAACGTGTTATCCACAATCAATTTTAACCCGTGGTCATGGACAGTCGCAGCGGTTGCCTGAATATCAATGACTTTCATCGTTGGATTGGACGGCGTTTCGAGCCATAACGCAACGGTGTGTTCATCCGCTAAAGTTGCCAGTGCCGCCTGGTCTTGTCCGTCCCAGACCGCAAAATCCAAATGATAGTGGTCATGCAGTAAGTCAAAGAATCGATACGAGCCCCCGTATAAATCGTCTGAAACGATAATTTTGTCCCCACTATGGAATAACGTGAAGACCAACTGAATCGCGGCCATACCTGAAGTGAGCGCATAAGCGGCCACCCCGTGTTCCATTTCAGCTAACACTTGTTCCAAAATACATCGCGTGGGTTGTGCTTCACGCGGATAATCAAAGCCCGTCGATTGGCCGAGGCCGGCATGCCGATACGCCGTTGATAAATAAATCGGTGCTGAAATCGCCCCGGTCTTCTCATCATCACTCCGATTACCCGCTTGCGCTAACCGGGTTTCAATATGTAACTCGTCTGTCTGCTTTGTCATGTTCTCAATCCACCTTATTAAATTTTATGCCATTAATCGTAATCTCATCCTAAAAATGAAAACACAAAAAACCGCCATCTATCAGGGACGCCGGTCGCGTGTTACCACCCAAGTTCAATTGCGGGTCGCCCCACAACACTCATCAAGTTGATTTCAACTCACTAGGATAACGGCTAGTCCCGCCAGCACAGCCTTGTGACCGCTACTGGGCATTCCGAGTTCATCTTCATTAGGCCGCCACCTTGCCGCTTTGCACTCACTACGGCTCCCTGTTAAAAACGCAGACTAACTACTCTTCTCATCAACATGTCATTTAATGATATTTTCATCTTACTCTCATGATGAGGTGAGTGCAAGGCTAATTTTGCGCCAGCCGGCCTATGAAACGCGTGCGGAATCGCCCAAAAACTTGACGTCATGTGGCTGGAGCGACTGGTCGGCGTGCTCAAAATTTTGGCGCACCGATCGTATTTGGGTAACTTCCAGCGGGTTTAACCCAATTCGAGCTGCAGCTGCTGCTGAGAATTATCATCATTAAGTTAGCAACCGAGCTAAATCGTTCCGAAAATCGTTAACTTTGAGTGCCACGCTATCAAAAAAGGAACCACCAGCATCGGCAGTTCCTGACATGATTTACATTTTCTAAACTAACTTCTGAGCAAAAAAACGTTCGCCAAAGCGACTTATCCGAATAATTTTGAAACAATCACAAAATAAATCAAAATCAAAGCGGCTAGCCCCAACGTCTTCAGCAACGCGAGCCACTGTCCTCCGGCTGTTCGCCCCTTTGGTCCCAAGCAGAGCACCAAGCCACCACAAATCACGGCTAATGTTCCAAGCTCGCGGCCCCAGTCAGCATTCCACACATAAACAAACGGCCCAATCAGACCACTCACCACGGCAACAATCCCCATAATTTTAAGAATCAGGCGTCCAAGCCGCTTATCCTTTTCATCATAAATCTCATGTTTCTCTTTTGCCAACTTATCCACCAACCTTTATAACCTCCCTCTAGTATGCCGTATTTTGAATGTGAGGGCAAGAAGGCGGTTACACGTGGTGCTGAGTTGGTAGTAGCCATAGTGTGAGTAGAACGCTGGTCGAGCCATACCCGCGTCTGCCATCTGGCCATGAAAAAAGTCCATACAAAAAGACTCCTCCAGAATCATTTTCTGAAGGAATCTCCTTGACCGTTGTTAGCCTACTTCAGTCGAACGGCTTAAGGTTGTGTCGAAACGACTTGCCAGACGTCCCCTTGGGCAAGTTGTTGCTGCTCAAGTTGACCCTTGGCATTAACCCGGAACCGGCCTGCTAAGTGCGCGACATCGGCGTTTTGATTTTCATAAACTTCAACGTAGACGAGTCCGCCCTGTTGATACTGGTTGAAGACAAAGTTCTGCTTGTTAGCAGTTGTCCCTTGATACTGGGCTGCCACTTGATGCCAAGCCCAATCGTTGATCTGACTAGTCGTTAAATGTTGCGTTGCAACGGTACTACTAGTCGCTGATGAGGACGATTGCTTGCTAGTCCCCGTGGTTGCGGAACTAGCTGCTTGACTGCTGGTCGTCGTGGAATCCGTAGATGATTGTGCATCCGTCCCAGTCGTTGATGCACTGGAACTATCAGAAGTCGCAGTTGTTGACGAGTCATCAGCTGTCGAAGACGATTTTGTTGCGGTTGACTTCTCGGTCTTAGCATCTGACGAGGACGCAGACTTGCTCGACTTTTCAGCCTTCTTTGACACGACCGTCTTCGTTTCACTAACACGTTGTTGACTAGTTTGGTGGTCGGCCTCCAAATAATAGCCACCCCCAAGCGCTGCAATTGCGGCGATTACTGCGGTACTAACTAACACTTTTTTCAAGATAATCAACTCCCCAAAGATTAATTGTCTGATACTACCTAAAGCATACGCTATGTTGACTCACTTTACCAACGTTTACCTGTTTTAGATGCAAATTTAATGTTTCGATAAGAATTGGGGTTCAGTTAGAAAATTCGAATTCAGAAAATGCCGCCGCTTGCAGCAAAAATGTGCGATTAACGAAACCAGCAGACACACAATTGGCTTGCATCCCACAATAGATCTCACAAACGCACTGCCTCAATGAGTACCCTAATTATCCCCCTAACGTTTATTGCGCCGATTCTTTTTGGGCCGCTTACGCTTCTTCTTTTTTCGGAATGCCGGTGTCGCATCCATCCCCAGCCTCTTGTGCAAGCGCAGTTTCTCATCTCTGACAACTTGTCGCAGAGCTTGTGCACGCTGCTTTGGAAGCGTTGCATACATTTCTAGCATATCCACCATGACAATCAATTTATCCATATCATCGAGCTTTATTCGTTGTACAACCCTTTGTTGTTCAGCACCATCAACCACTGAACCAGGCCCGTATTCAAGCGACATGGTCTCTTCAAGCGCTTCCGTAGTCAATTCTTCAGGCTGTAGAAGGTTGCAGTCGTATGCACGGCCAAGGTAAAACTCAAAAGACTCCACATAATCAGAAACGCGGGCTGTATTTTCAGGATGCTTTTGCTGTTGATCTAAATAGGCCCTAAACCCCAGTTCAACAGCAAAGCGGTGGGCCTTAATCGCATCCTTACGATGCCAAGACCGACCCTCGAAAGTCTCAATATGCGCATCCGGATTCAGGTAATCCCTTTCCTGATCAGGGCTGTAAAAGTCAATCAACTTGGCCAGTTGCTCTGGATCATCAAATACTGCCGCCGTGATTGGAAAGCCATTCTCATATTCACTACTGATGTCATTCTTGTGGTCAGTCACATAATTGTTGATACTGTCGTCATCATTCAAGTCAACACCAGCCGCTTGAATTTTCAGGATCATCTTCTTGTCTACCGAATAATTGTTGGGATCCTTAGCTGCTTCAACCATTTTTGCAGCAGCCTCATGAATATACCGTTGGAGTTGAGCGACCTTATTTGGTTTCATCATCTGCTCGGAACCTACGATACTAATCAAATCAGTTAACATTGGACCAATCGCCGCATATTCTTCTTGACTATAAAGACGATCCGCAACAAAATCACCCGTCAGAATCTCAACCAACATATGCTTGGTCCAACTTCGCGGCAATTTACGATAACGGTTATACCCAATCACCAATAATGTTTCAACAACATTTTGCATAAAGTCGGCTGTGACCACCTCGGGACGGTTCTGCCATTCTGGACGCTCTTGGTAGATTTTCATTAATCTCGAATACTGAAGATTCACTCTCAATAATCGGCTAGGTTGCCAGATTGGCAACTTTGGATCCCGATTAACTCGGGTACTAGGATCATCATCAAAGTCATCTTCAGTCATGGATGACCCATCCTGGCCCAAATCAACACTCGGCACAAAGTCATCATCGGAATCAAGGTCGGGGTTATCCCAAAAGTCAACATCGTCGAAATCATCATCATCGGAGTCGTCATCATCCATAAATCCTTCAGTCTCAACTGGTGTCGAAAATAATGCCAATAAAAGATTTGAAAGACTGCCGGCTTCAGGATTCTCTTTTTTAATCTCTGCCATCACCTTCGAAATTTCAGCGGGCTTCGCATTAATTTGTCTCGTTCGTGCTAAGTAAGTACAGTACGGTTCACCGATGACGACCGGTCCTTCCACCAAGAACTGCGTGCCATCGATGTCGTCATCATGCTTGACTTGAGTCAAATAAGCGCCAATGGATGCTGCTGTCCAATCAGCATGGGACTTGCCGATATAATCAGAAAGAGCTGCATCTAGCTGGTTACCCACCGTTTCACTTAAATTATCCCAGCTCAATCCGATGATATCAGAGACACCATCCATCTGATCATATTGTGTCTTAAGTGGCTGGTATTCCGGGGATGCTTTAAACCCAGCCCAAATTGATTTAAATGTTGCCATGTTACCCCTCGTTTCATTATCTTTTGATCTTTTAATTCCAAAAACTGAGCCCACGCCATCACTAACACTCACCAGGCTTGACTGATGGCTGCGTGGTCACGACGCATTCATTTAATAGTTCTATTATACCGTACAGTCCTAATTAGTACTTAATGAGACCAAGTATCTGTCACTAAATCCGTTTTTCTGCTTACAAAATGTAACCGGTTCATAATTTGTCATCAAATTGTTACTTATGTGAAGCCCATTTTCATGCTATAGTAATCAACCGATACTAAAATTAGGAGTGTGTCAATAGAATGCCACGTAATTTAAAAGAAGAAGTTGTTTTCACTGCCATCATGGCTGGCTTAATGGTCTTTGTCATGACCGCCTACAACGTTACCCTCGCTCAAGGCTTTAGTAGCGGCTTGGTAATGGCAATCCTTAGTGGCTACCCACTCGGTTTATTCGTTGCGATCCTGTTAGACTTATTGGTCGTGGGACCAATTGCCAAACGATTAGCTTTCAAATATATCATTAATGATTACATGCGTAAAAAGGTCGTCTTAATCGGAATTACGATTTCCGTCTTGATGGTGCTGGGCATGGTGACTTGCATGTCCTTCTTCGGCATCGCAGTCGAAGGTGAATTGGCTGGCGGTCACGTCTTAGCGACTTATGGTCATACTTGGATCTTTAACTTGATTGTTGCCCTTCCACTCCAACTGCTCATCGTTGGCCCAATCGCCCGCGCTGTGCTTGGAAAGATGCAACAAGCAACGGCGAACACTGAGTCCGCAGCTACGGTAGAAGAAGAAGATTAATCGTCACATTTAATACTTGAACGCGTGCCTGACTAGGTAAATCCTAGTTGGGCACGCGTTTTTTGAATTGAACGTCCACTGGTGTCGCTCCCTCGCCCGTCCAGCATGACGGTTCAACAAGGCGTCTCACAGGTATGACCGTGTTTTAGACATCTCACAGCTACTGTGACAAGTTTTCACTGCCAATGCCGGGATACAACCATCTTTTAAATACTTCAGAAGCAACCTGCTAACAATGTCCAAGCCCCTCTTAACAATCCCACTGACAAATTCAGGATGCCCGACTGACTTCACGATAATTTATTCGGCAGTCATACCAGCCACCACACCGTCCACCCCCAACAGCTTAACTTTCTTAACCGCAATCCATGCTATGCTAATTGAATGAACTTAATTGGGGTGAAACATATTGAAAAAATGGTTAAGCTTTGGGGGTTTTTTCCTATGCTTATTAATGGTACCACTCCACGTCCAAGCACGTGCAGGTGGCAATTACGGCGGTGGTGGCAGCGACTCGACGTCGACTTGGAATCGGTCGAGCAGCGACGAATATTATGATGACCGCCGCGAATTTGACCGTCCCAGGATAATAACTGGTTGGCGGCACAATGCAACTGGTGGCGGTTTCGGCTTACTAGTCGCTGTTATCGCTATTAAACGCTTATTACGACGGCGACGCCAGAACTTACTCGCCAATCAAACGGACCTGCCGCCGACCCTAGCAGCGGCCTTTGAAACGCTGTTCTATGAGGTGGAAGCCGCCTGGACGCGTAATGATTTGACGTCGCTACACCGCTTGATGGGACCAGGATATTATCAATATCAACGCTGCATCATTATCGGTTTTATGATCCAGCGCAAATTCAACGAGCTTGACTCACTGCACCTGATTTCACTCCGCCAGCTCGACAATGGTCCGGGTCGCGCTATCAACATCTTAGTCACCGCGCAGGCCCGCGACTACTTCCGATATGCCAATAAAAGTGCCACGTTCAACCAACAGGCCAAGGATTCAGCTTACATTGAACGCTTTCAAGAAATTTGGACGGTCAAATGGGATGCCCAGCATCAACTGCGGTGTCACCAAATTACGGCGGTTCAGCCAGATACAGACGACAACGTGCGCTAAGGCTCAAGTACTATGCGTTGATTTTAAGCCATACGCTGTGAACAGAAGCGCGACACTCCTTATGCAAGTTGCCTGCAGTGCCGCAACTAATTTTTAATGATTAACCACAAATCGCCCCGACCAGCAGTCAAATTTTCTGCTGATTGGGGCGTCTTGCGTTTCAAGTTGTCATCATGTAATTCAGGGATAATTTGAAACTAAATCGACCCCAATTTCCCGTACATCATGGTATGGTAATGATAACGATTAAGGAGGTATCACGAGGGTGAAAACATACGGAATTGGTGCGGTGGCTGAGCGCATGGGACTTTCAGTTGCGACGATTAGATATTATGACGAGATGGGATTACTGCCATTCGTCAAACGCGACCAGGCTGGCCGGCGCCGGTTTACCGACGATAATATTCAGCTATTACAAATGATTTTGGACTTAAAACGCGCCGGCGTGGCCATCAAGGATATTGCCCACTTCGTCTCCTGGCGCTTAGACGGCGACGATTCATTGCACGAGCGCTATCAATTCTTGGCGAAACATGAACAGACGCTCGAAGACGAAATCAGCCAACTCGAAAGTTCGCTGGCCTACTTGCGTTTTAAGAAATGGTACTATCGAACTGCCGAAGAAGCTGGTACAGAGAAGATTCATCTACGGGCTGGTTCCAAACAAGTCGACCCGCAAACTTATCGTGAGTATCAAGAATTACTTCAAGCAGGTCACACCGCTCAGAAACTTGGGAACGGTTCCAAAAATTAATTTAGGCTTTAGACTTGACCTCAAGTTTACTTGAGCTAGTAAGCTATGATTCATCAACTGTTATAGGAGTGTGATGAATGATGTTCTTACTCGCTTTAATTCCAATTTTAATGGGCGGTGGTCTGGCCATGCAGACCGCGGTCAATGCCAAACTACGTCAATTTGTGGGGTCTCCCTACTTAGCTTCTGCGGTCTCCTTTAGCGTCGGTGCGCTATTCTTGATCGTACTCACGTTACTGAGTGGCGTCTCACCGTTCGTCTCACTGACGACAATTGCGACCAACCCGTGGTGGATCTGGCTTGGTGGCCTTTTAGGCGTCATTGGTCTAACGGTCAACTTGCTACTCTTCCCACGACTTGGTAGCATTCAAACGGCGGTTTTGCCGATTTTTGGCCAAATTGTGATGGGTATTCTTATCGACCAATTTGGCTGGTTTGCTTCACCGCGCGAACCGCTCACGATTGTTAAAGTCATCGGATTAGTATTAGTCACCTTAGGCATGCTGGTCGCCACCGTCCGCTTTAATCATGCGACCGCTGAATATCCGGTCAAATGGCTCTGGCTGTGGCGGTTACTTGGTATCGGTGCTGGGATGCTAATTGCAACTCAGGCAGCCATCAATGGTCATCTAGGCACGATTCTCCAGTCATCCGTCCACGCTGCAATGGTTTCGTTTACCGTCGGCGCAGTACTCTTACTGTTACTGATTGCCGTCTTACGGGTACCCACTAAGCCACTTCAAATCGCCCTTCAAGCTGGTCGAAGTTACTGGTGGATGTGGATCGGTGGCTTCTTAGGTGCAGCCTATGTTTTCGGTAGTGCCTGGTTAGTCCCGCAGATTGGGACGGGTCAGGTGGTCGTGATTGCATTATTTGGCCAATTGCTGTTTAGTGCCATCATTGAACAATTCGGTTGGTTCGAAGCCCAGGCACAACGGGTCAAACTCCTCCGCTTAGTCGGCCTATTGCTGATGTTAGTGGGTGTAATTGGAATTCATTTCTTATAATTATCATTAACGGGCCTATCTCAAAGTGGGATAGACCCGTTTTTGCATCAAAACAATGCCAGATACTGACCGGGCAATGAAAAAAACGTCTCGTCATTCCCGGAAAATTCGTTGCAATTACTCATCAATTTAACTGTGAATCACAAATACAAAAAAAGACGCGTATCAGCCATCCGAAAATGGTCAACACGCGTCTATTCACGGCACTGGCAAAGCCAGCGGGGGTGACACTCCACAATGTCAGTGACCCAAGCACTCTGAAATACGTCAGAGAAACGTGCCCCGCTATCAATATTAGTCACTAGCCGCTCGCGCGGAACCGTTATTACTAACGATCTGACTCTATCGACTCATCGCAAGAACAACCATAACATCTTAATCTCTAAAATGCAAGGTATCAGTGACAAAAACGGTGGTGCAATTGACTAGCAATCGACGCCACCGTTCCCATTGGTATTTTGATTTTGGCTTGGCTCCAATATCAATTTTAACAATACCACATGTTTGTAAACATTCAGTAACTGACAGGTAAAGATTGTGTTTAATCTTCAACCGCCGTGATCTGGTCCAAACGGTCGACTTGCGCTGACAGCCAATCCGTCAGCAACTTTTCGGCGTTGGCCTGGTCAGACAGCACATCATCAACTGAGCCTAATTCATCGATCCGCAAGCCGGATTGGAGCGCTTCGGATTCGGCAATCATATAGACGTTGATTGGCATCGTGTCGTCTGCGACCGTCACCTTGCCAATTTCAGTTAAGTTTGCGAGTGGCAGGTTAATGACACTCGTCTCAAGCCGAAAGCTAATCGCGGGCTCATGAGTCGTCGTCAAGGTGATTTGGGCCAGCTGGTCTTGCTTCACCGCTGCGACCAACTTTGCTAACCACGGTTGAACTTGCGCCGTTAATTGGTCATAGGTCCCCGTTAAACTGGCCTGGGTCACCTTTTCGGCCGTGACATCATCGATAAAAGTTTGTACGTTTCGTTGCATAAAACTCGATCCCTCATTTATTTTGTCAATTTCGTTAATTTGTTCGTCGCCAACGTGTGAGTAGCACCAACGTGTAAAAGTTGATTCCGAGTCCAATCACACCCATAATCTCTAGCAAAAGCTTGATTTCCATTCCAGCCGTACTTTGATAGCCAGACATCAGCGCACTGATGAGTCCAAGACTGTATATCAGCACCACTAGTCCGAGCACGTAGAAGCCCAACATCCGGTTAATATAAACCGCCAGAACGCCTAAAAAGTACAACACGAGCGCAATCAGCAAGCCCTGCCACATTTCTGCAACCGAGATATGCTTGGCTTGCAAGTGAAAATGGCTGGTCGACATCATCCAATTGACGATACCGTAACAAAAAAAGGACACAAACGCAAATGCAACTAAGCGAGTCAGTTTCAACAAATCACTCCTATTACTGGGCAATTAAGTCGATGATAGCAGTCCGTTCAATGCCAGTGAAATACTGGTTTAAGTCGATATCAGCTAAAGCGTCCGCAATGGCTTCATGGTCATAACGCACCCCGTTCAGCGCTGCTTCGATATCTTGGACGTTACCGCTACCAAAGAAATCACCGTAAAATTTAATATTATTGATCAAGCCGTCATCTACTTTGATGCGGGCATCAATGGTTCCCATATCAAAATGTTGCCGCCGTTTAACTGAGAATTCAGGCGATTTGCCGTAAACCCAATCCCAATTAGCATAATAGTCTTCGTAAATTTTATCAATAGCTTTTTGTTGTTCAGGCGTTACGCGATATTCCTTATCGGCGATTTGGTCGAGTGAATCAACGTGGAATAATTCCTTCAATAACGCATCTTGAAATTCTGGCACCGTGATATCTTGATACTCTGGTGCCAGGTATGGCCGTAAGTTCGTGACCCGACTCCGGACCGACTTGATGCCCTTCGATGCAATCTTATCAGTTGGAACCGTTAGCGCTTGTGGCACGACGTTTAAGTCGACATTCAGCATCAACGTCCCATGTGAGAAGGTCTTGCCATTCCGCGAATACATGGCGTTACCAGAAAACTTCTTGCCATCAACGAGTAAGTCGTTACGACCACTGACCGTTGCCGTCGTTGCACCCATATCGTGCAGTGCATCGATAATTGGCTTGGTAAACGTCTTAAAGTCACCAAATTCTTGGCTATCACTGTCGACCACAAAGCTGAAACAGAGATTGCCTAAGTCCTGATAAACAGCGCCACCACCAGATAACCGACGAGTGACGGTAATATGATGTTCACGAACATAATCTGCATTGATTTCTTCAAGCGTATTTTGATTACGCCCAACGATAATGCAAGGTTCCTCATAATAGAACAAGACCAATGGTTCATCAAAATCTACATTGTTCATTAAATACTGTTCCGTAGCCAGGTTACGGCCAATTTCATGATCTTTCATTGCGACATAGTACATGGTTTAAAATCTCCTTCAGCTTTAGGTTACTTTAATCATACAGCAAGATGAAAAAAGGACCCACAATGTGAGCCCATTTTTTGGAAGAATCATACAAAAAAGTTTAGCGTGGCGTTCTTCACACCACAAGATGACTGATTCACTATCCACATCCATGAACGTTTGATTGGCGGCAATCCGTTCTCCGTGGAGCTAACCGTGCCATCAATAGATGGAGGTTGGGTCAGTCAGTTATCCGAAATTAGCGGAAACGCTGCTATACTGCACTAGCTATCACTTGACGGGTTTGTTACAACAATTGGGTAACGGTTTGATACTGACCTGTGATTCTTCCGATGAATCCAATATAGCATAGAATGTAAGCGATTGCAAACCTGGCAAATAAATGTTGTTCCCGTCGACAGATCTTAAAAATCAAAAACAACCTAGTCAGCCGAAGCCAACTAGGTCGCCGAAACTTAATAGCGGCCGTAGTCGCTATCCATTTCACTAACGCTATTATAGAACCACTTGAAAGCAGTTACAACTCAAATGCTTAGTTCTTGATCATTGCAACATAGTGGGTCGCACCAGAGCGACTAAGGTACCGTAACCAGGTATAGCCTTCTGCTTGTACCGTCCCGTTATAGTAGACCGTTTCACCTGGATTATATTGTCCAACGATCCCTGCACGAGTTGTTGGCGCCGTCCGAATGTTAGTCGTCGTGACAAATCGGAATGCACCGGTGGTATTAGTTGGCGTGCTCGTCGTGTTCGATGACGATGATGACGCCCCACTAATCGCAACGTAGTGTTGGGCACCAGAATAGGACAAGTACCGTAACCAAGTTTGCCCATCAGCGGTCACCTTGGCGTTATAGTACACCGTCTCGCCAGCATTGTAAGTGCCAACATTGGCAGCATTACCTGCTGGGGCGTTCTTAATCGCTGTCGTATGGTTGAACCGGTAGCTACCGCTTTGTGGCGTCACTTGTGGCTTAGAAACACTGTTGCCACCGGTATTACCACTGATTTGAACGTAGTGTTGGGCACCAGAATAAGATAAGTAACGTAACCAAGTCTCACCGTTAGTCGTCACCTTACCATTATAGTAAACGGTGTCGCCAGCGTTATACGTCCCCACCGTGGCAGCGTTATTGGCCGGCGCATTCTTGATGGCCGTCGTATTTGTGAAACGATAAGCCCCACTGGTTGCGACGACGTTAGGCTTGTTGACTGGCGCAACTTCATCGCCACTCGTGGCCACGTAATGTTGGGCCCCAGAGTAGGACAGGTACCGCAGCCAAGTCGTACCGCCAGTAGTTACCTTACCGTTGTAGTAAACCGTCTCACCGGCATTGTAAGTGCCAACGACCGTGGCCGACTTGCTAGCTGCGGAGCGAATATTGGTTTTGACCGTGAACTTATAACTACCACTAGCTGGTGTGACCGTAGCTTGATTCTCATGGTTGTTGTTATTGTTATTGGTTGCTTGACTAATCATGACATACCGTGAGACCCCTGAGTAGGATTGGTAACGTAGCCAAGTGGCATTATTGACCGTCAATTTACCATTATAGTTGACAGTTTCACCGGCATAATACGTGCCAACTGACGCACTATTTTGGTCAGGTGAATTGTGAATCGTCGTGGTCTTGGTGAACTTATGTGTACCACTCGTTACCGTCACATTTTCGTCAGGTAGCGTCTGAGTATTATTGTTATTACCAGTATTCGTCTGACCATTTAAAACTTCTTGATCCCACTGGTGTAACTGGTTATATTCAATGATGCTGATCAGTGAGCTAGCATAAGTTGGCGCGGTCGCGTAACCATCTTGTTGTAAGAGGCTCGCAACGCGGCGATAGTCCGTGACACCCAGTAAATTACTGTAACGTGGGTTCTCCACTAAGAAGGCGCCGTGGTCTTCAACACTAGCTGACCAGTTCGGATATTTCCGGAACGCATCTTGAATCGTGATGTATTGTGAACCGTTCCATTCCTGAGTTGGGAAGTAAATCGATTGTCCTTGATAACTCCCCTTGATACCAAATAAATTATTACCGGCAGTGGCCAATTGTGACTGGCCCCAACCACTTTCGAGAATGGCTTGGGCGGCGGTTACGGATGGTAAGACTTGATACTTATTCCAACCAGAGACCGCACCCGCTTTAATCTGACTTAAGAAGATTTCTTGGCTGGTAAGTGCCCGCGTTGCCCGTGCTGCCACAGCTGGTGATTGAATCGCAGCCGCAACTTTGGCCGTCTCAACTTGTGGCGTGGCTTTTGGCGTCGCCTGTTCAGCCGCTGGTTTGGTTTCTGCGGACTTAGACTCTGCCGACTTCGCTTCTGCTGACTTGGCTTCAGAATCCGCCGAAGCAGCCGATTTAGCAGCTGAACTGGTCACTGCCGAATTGGCGTGGTCGCTTGTCGCTTGGCTATCTTGACTGGTTGCCGCACTTGCTTTAGCCGTTTCATCTAACTTGTCGACCGCACTTGTCGTTGAAGCCGCCGTTGCACTGGCCGCAGTTTCATCCTGCTTAGCTGCTTCCGATGACGAGCTTTGCTGGTCTGTACTGTCAGCTTTAGCGGACTGACTGGTTGCTGCACTTGCCGCCCGCACCGTTACCCGGCTGGTCGCACTGGTAGCCGCTGCATCCGACTTCGATGCTGCTGAAGTCGTTGTCGTACTTTCAGTGGCCTGGCTGGCAGTGGATGCTGATTGCGTCTCACTACTCGTCGCTGCCGTATCCGTCTTGCTCCCCGCGCTCAGCGTCACTTGCTTGCTGGCAGTGGAGGTCGCACCACTCTCCTTGGTTGCAGAAGATGGCTTGGTGGCCGTCGCTGTCGTATCCGCCTTACCACTTAGCATTGGTAATAAAGCGGTACTCAATAATAATGAGGTTACTACTTTTTTCGTCATTCCTATTTTCAATTTGATTTCCCCGAACTTTCCGTGAGTTAGTCGTCAATACAACTGAATGTATCCCCGTTGATACCTGCTGTTACAAAGTAATCTTAGCATGTCGACCAGTCACTTTCAAACAAGTTTGCTTTCAATTATTTTATTAATAGCAAACCATTGATACCGTTATCATTTTGAGACGGGAACTAGTTAACTCTTGCTTACCATTGAGCCAGTCAACAATCTGCTGAAACTATTGCTAATACTGCATTTTAGCCGTACTCCGGTATCGAAATTTATCAGCAGTCCCTGATTATGCCATTAAACAGACTGCAAACAAGTTTGAATTTAAAAATGTTGCGTCGTGAAAAAATTTGCCGTTTTCCAGATCTATTAATATAATTATCCTTACTAACTGAAATCGAGTC